>JAIPEV010000154.1 GCA_021736965.1 Halanaerobiales bacterium
ACGACTTCTGGATATTTACCTTCTTTTTGTTTGATTTCCTTGGCGATTTCATCGCCAAGTGTTTCCACACCTTTAATCCCATAAGGTGAATATAAAGACGCGTTAAAGTATCCTGTATGCTCGAGTAACTCTAAGAATTTAAAAAAGAGTTCAGGACCAACCGATAACTGTAAGACTTCAGCACCATAAGCTTCACACTTACGTGCTTTTTCTAATATCTCTGGTTGACTAACATTTTTAGAATCAAAACATTCTTGAACGATGATACATTTAAGGCCAACTTTGGCAGCTAATGCTGCGACAGCTGCGCCGTAGTTACCACTTGTTGCGGCAATAACGCCTTTGTAGCCTTGTTTTTTAGCTTGGTAGATGGCAAGCGCTGCGCGTCTTGCCTTGTATGACCCACTTAAGTTAGCCGCTTCATCTTTTAAGAAGATGCGTGCCCCGTAGCCTAATTTTGCATATTTTCTAGCATAGTTGGTAATATTCTTTAGTTCAACTAAAGGTGTGTTACCAACCATATTCTTAAGTTGAAAGTCTCTTACTGTTTCTAGGTCTAAATCAAAATCATTCATTAATTTTTCATAATCAAACCCAATACCATCTAGTTCGTATTTAGAATAATCAATGCCAACTGATTTTTTCATAATCTCATTTTTACGTGACATAATCTGTTCAAATTTAGTCATTAAGATCACCTTCTAAATCAGCTTTGATAATATTTCTTATGGTGAGGATTTCTGGGACAAAGTCCCCGAAATTATGTTTGTATCTTGGATTTGCTTCTTTAAGTCTGCCTTTTAAGATGCGACCATGGATTGTTTTAATTTCAACAATATCAAAAAGATCAGCATCTTTTAAAAGATAGCCCTTTGCCCACATTTTAAGACGTGTTTCTTTTGTATCTTCAGGCAAGTTCGGACTTCTTTCTTCTGGGGTTAATAATGTTTTTCTTATTCTGACAAAGGTTCCTTTATCAATCATGTTATTTCCTCCTATAGTTAGTATAGGTTAATTAGTTATCTAATAAGTCTCTCATATCTCCTAAGATTGCTCTTGGGACTGGGAGGTCTAACATTGTTTTTAGACCTGGTTTAGCATTTAATACATGTGGAATCATATTCACACACATTGCGATGGTTCCGATCCCACCATCTATTTCAGGTGTGATGGCCATATTTACATTAGGTGTTCCTTTAAGTCTAATATAATCACCCGTGTTTGTCCCTTCAAGTTCAGGTTCGATTTGTTGGGGGTGTTTCATTGTGATGAACTCTTTTCCGTATGCCTCACCTTGAGCTGTCATATTAACCCCAGCAACATTACCTTTTTTCGCAAAACCATATGGGCTTTTGCGATCAACATTTGTGATGATTGGTTTCATTTGTTGTTTGAAGCCGTCAAGTGGGATACCTAAAGCATCACTAATCATCATCACACTTTCTTTAAAGCCTACATGACCAGCAAGGGTATCATTCTTAACGCCATCATCAAACTCTTGTTTGGTGATACCAACACCTTGTTCTTCCATAACAGCTGGCCCAAATGGACTTAGACTGTTTACTCTTTCAGCTTCTATATGGCTAACATCTTTCATTGCACCACTTAAGGCAACAACTAATAAATCCATGATAAATCCTGGATTTATTCCTGTCCCTAAAACAGTAACACCATTTTCTTTGGTAATCTTATCTAGTTTTTCAGTTAGTTCAGGTTCCTGTGCCTTAGGATATGCCATTTCTTCTGCAGTAGAAATAACATTAATTCCTTGTTTTAATATTTTCTCCATTTTCGGATACGCTTTTTTAGTAAAACTATCAGTCGCAAGTAATACCAAATCACAAGTCTCTTTATTCAAAAGAGAATCAATGTCAGAAGTAATGGTGACATTGTCTTTATTTTCATACGCTTTACCAAGTACAGTAAAGATATCCTTATTAACTATTTCTTTGTTCAAATCACAGACACCTGTAATTTCTACACCTTTTTTCTCCAGAAGCATTTCTGCCATGCCTTTTCCCATAGCACCAAAGCCCCAAATAACAATCTTTATTTTTTCCATTATTATGACCTTCTTTCGTTTTATTATACTATATTATATATTAACATAAAAACGCTTACAGATAAAATAGAATATTAAAAAAAGGAGCATCATCTAGATGTTCCTTCAGTATTAAGTAATTTTCTAAGATTTTGTTATCAAAAACAGACTTCGAGATATTAATCGTTGTCTAATTCCATATTACTACCATTGAATTTTATTATTTGCATCAAAGCCTCTGGAATGTATATATCTTTAAGCAACTTGATACTTACTCAAAAATGACATCTACTAATGAACTTTAGATCTTATTTAAACCGAGCAAAAATTGATATTTATCAAAATTTTTGATATCAATTGTTCGTGAGAAATAGTCATCAATTATAATTGACTCTCTTCTACTAAAATATCTCTTGCTAAGATTAATGCTTAACCAAGATATTCGAAACTATATTGTAAATTATCAATTGGGGAATACTTACTTAACACCATTAAAAATTCTGTTTTTGAGATAAGTAAAAATATCGGGATGAGACCATAAGCGTGACTTGTGATTAACAATAATTGTCTTTAGTTTACCTGATTTATAGTCCAAAACAGCTTGTGTCATCATTTTTATGCCAATATAAATTTGATGTACTGGATATGTGGAAAAGTTATCTTTCTTAGAGATACTAGTTGTATTTTGATAAACTATGTCTCCAGTGTCAATACCTGGGTCAACTATATGAACTGTCGTTCCAAAATTTTCTATATCATTATTGACTAATGCCCAATATCCACCATGTACTCCCCTATATTTTGGAGTGATTCCCATATGAGTATTTAAAAATAAAGCATTTGTAGAATTCAAAATATTCTTGGAAATAATTCTTGTTCCATTAACTATAATTATATCTGGTTTTAACGATTTGATTAAACTTTTTACTTTCTTTGAGTTAACACTTTTCACTCGAATAATCTTTGACTTATCCATATCGGAGTGGTCCAAATTATACGATTTTTCTAACTTTAAAATTTTTTTCTTAGAAAATCTATACAAAATTTTGCTGTAATAAATAAATAAAACTTGTCCAACTACTTTCAGTATCCCCATTTTCTTAATTCTTCTTCTTAAAAATTTTATCTTGTTCGGACTATCCTCTATTAAAACTTTTTGAATTTCTATATTCCTACTTAATCCGTTGAACATATATTTTGATGATACACCTTGTCCTGCTAGCATAATTACCTTCACTTTAAATATCGCTCCTTAACTATCTCCATCATATTTACACTTTCAAATCCATATTTCTCTTTTAAAAATAAATAATGTTTCAATATTTTGTTTAAAAACTGTAGGTTATTCTTTGTATAGGTACCAAAATTGTGCGGATGCCACCATAAGTGAAATATTCGATTGTTTTTCGCTGCGTATGACATTGATTTCTTTATTCTTCGTAATCTGATAAAATCTATAAAGCTAAATTTTTTAATATAAGGTGCCAATAATCGACTTGATTTTATATTAAGTACTTTATTTGATTTTTTCAATTGATAGGTGTTGGTCCCAGATAGACTTATATATCGATCTAAAAACCTTAAAAATCTTACCAATAAATTGCTTTTGTTTTCGGTTGTAGCTCTATAAATCCAACTATCTTCATTTCCTCTATAAGAGTAAATTCCATGTTTTTCAAGAATACTAACATACTCTTGATTAATCTGATTTCTAGGAAAAATTATAGAATTAATTTCAATATCCTCAAGATTACAAATTTCATTAAACTTAAGTAAATCCATTTCAAAATCAACGACTGATTGTCCCTTTTCAAGGCAATAATAATGTGAAAACGTGTGTGAAGCAATCTCTTGAAATGGAGTCCTTTGTATTAATTTTATCTTCTCATGAGCAAAATGATAAACATCACTCAACGATTCCGAGAGTATATAATCATATGGGTTCAATTTTAGATTTGTGTAAATGTGGGTGTTTTGCGGCAAGTTCATCTTTAAACTATCCTGGTTTTTATAAAGTAAAAATCCTACAACTCCCCATGTAGCATGAATACCATATTCCGAAAAGATACTGAGTAATTGGTCAATAACTGTATCCACATTTCTTAGATTATCTTCATAATCCTCAATTCCAACATGGTCCCGTATACCCCAATATTTTTCAAAATCTAAAGATATTATAAATTTGCCTGTCATTACCTCTGTCATCTCCAATCTATTCTTTATGGTAAATGTAAGTCTATTTTAAATTAATTATTTCTTAAAAATTAAATTAATGTAAAAGAACTTTATTAATATACTTTATAGAGTGACTACTTATATACTACCAAACTTCAATTCTCTTTCCATTAAAATCAGAAAAGAGTCTTCTTCACATCTATTGATACTTATTTATACATCCTCAAATAGAAATTCTTATAATCACCTGATACAACATTTTCAATCCATTTAGAATTGTCTAGATACCATTGAATAGTTTCTTCAACTCCCTCAGCAAATGTATATGATGGTTTCCACGAAAGTTCCTTACTAATTTTAGTATTATCAATCGCATATCTTCTATCATGACCTGGCCTATCTTTTACATACTTGATTAAATTTTCTGACTTACCTAGAGTTTTAATAATTAATCTGACAATTTCAATATTAGCTTTTTCGTTATTTCCTCCAATATTGTATATTTCACCATCTTGACCTTTATGCAAAACAGCATTGATTGCTTCACAGTGATCTTTCACATGAAGCCAATCTCTTATTTGCATACCGTCACCATACACTGGTAAATTTTCATCATTTAAGCAATTATTAATCATTAAAGGTATCAATTTTTCTGGAAATTGATACGGACCATAATTATTACTGCATCTTGTAATATTAATCGGTAATCCAAATGTTCTATTATATGCCCTAACGATTAAGTCTGCAGAGGCTTTTGAAGCAGAATAAGGACTATTTGGTTTCAAAGGCATAGTTTCTACAAACATCCCCTCTTTACCTAGTGCTCCATAAACCTCATCAGTAGAAACTTGTAGGAACTTGACTCCATCGTTATATTCGGTACTATACTTGTCATCAGGATATATCTTCCAGTGGTTTTTTGCTGCTTCTAATAATACTTGAGTGCCTATTACATTTGTTGTTAAAAATACTTCAGGTTCTTCGATGCTTCTATCAACGTGAGATTCGGCTGCAAAGTTAACAACATACTTGAAGTTATACTTATCAAATAACTTGTTTATAAGTTTACGATTTCTAATGTCGGCTTTTATAAAAGTATATCTATTATAATTCTGTATTTCTGCTAAATTTTCTAAATTTCCTGCATAAGTCAAATTATCAACATTAACAATCTGATAGTCATTAAATTTTTTCAACATTAACTTAATATAATTACTACCTATAAATCCAGCACCACCCGTAACCAAAACTGTTTTCATCATTACCTCTCCATCCATGAATTTTTTAAAATTGACATTACTACAACATCATAGAAATTATTATCGTACTTATAGCTTTGTCTAAGAGTGCCTTCATAAACAAACCCAGCATTTCGGTAGGATTTTATTGCTCCAACATTTTCCTCCAAGACCTTCAAATAAACTCTATTTAATGGTGTATGATTAAAAGTATATTCTAAAATTAACTCTGCGGCAATTCTCCCATAGCCTTTACCTCGATAATTATTTTCTCCAATAAAAATTCCAAACTCACCTTTTTTATTGCTATTATCAATATTCTTTATAAATACAGTTCCAAAATCCACTTTTTCGTCTGATTTGAATATAATGAACTGGATACAATGCCCTTTTTCAACTTTGTTTTCAAGCCAACGTAAATGATCATCTTTTGTTATGTTATTACGTGTAAATAAATTTTGCCTTACATCCTTTGTGTTACGCCATTTTAGGATATTATCAGTATCTTGAATAGTGATTTCTCTTAAGCAAATATTTTTCTTACATAAGTTTTTAATCATTGTAACTCACAAACTCAATAACTTGACTAATGATATACTGAACATCACTATAGGATAATTGTAAATGCATAGGGAGAGAAAGCACATGATCGCTTATATATTCAGCATTTGGACAAGTACCTTTTGCATACTCATACATTCTATATTGTGTATTATCGGTGTAATGAACCCCAGCATAAATTTCTGACTCATTTAGTGCTTTCATTAGACCATCTCTATTATCTACTATTATTTGAAACAAATGTCTAGAAGGTTCGGAATTTTTTGTTATTTCAACCAACCTTACTTTATCTGACACCGAAGAAAACCCTCTAGAATACCATTCGGCGATTTGCCGTCTATATGAATTATCCTTATCAAGTTGCTTTAGTTGCACTAGTCCAATTGCTGCCATGATAGAATTCCCATGATATTTTTGTCCTACATATTCCACATCGTACTTCCATTTGTAATTACCACTAGAGTTGGTTCTGGCATAAGTATCTTTGTTAATCCCTAGCCATGTTTTCTTTCTAACAATTTCATCAAACTCATCTTCTTTAAAACAAATCATACCACTATCAGCAGTAGGCAGATTTTTCACAGCTTGAAAAGAATATACTACAACATCGGCTTCTCTTCCCGGAGTCTCTCCATCAATTCTAGTTCCAGCCATATGTGCAGCATCTAAAATAAGTTTAAGATTGTACTTATGACACAACTCAACGATTTGGTGATAGTTACCTGGATTCCCCCCCATGCCAACATATAAAATTGCTTTAGTTTTGTCGGTTATCTTATTTTCCACATCTTTTGGACTCAAACAAAGTGTATCATCCACATCTGCAAAAATAGCTCTAAGATTCGCAAGTAAAATGGCATGATTTGATGAAACAAATGTTAAAGGTGTAGTAATAATTTCATCATCATCACTCCAGTTATATTTTTCTTTAAATATATCAAATGCTATATTTAGGCCGGATGTAGCAGAGTTTAAAAAATGAGCATTTTTCAAACCTGTATATTCTTTCCAACTGTTTTCAAATTGAACTGTTTTAAATCCTAACCCAGTCCACCCTTTTTCCAAACATTCACGTATTTCTTCTAAGCATCCTTCGACATCAAACGTTGGAACAAATAATTGTATCGCCATATGTATACTCCTCTCAAATAATTAATCAAATAATCTTATATTAAAAATTAATTTTTGTATCTCTAATATATAACGCGCCTCTATCTTTCTTTGATAAAATAGGTTCTTCTACATTCCAAAAAATAGAAATATCAGGGTCATCATATCTAATAGTTTTTTCGTGTTTCGGTGAGTAATACTCATCAACTTGATATTGAACTTCCGTATTATTCTTTAGAGTCACAAAGCCATGAGCAAAACCTTTAGGTATAAGAAATTGTTTCTTGTTATCCGACGTCAACTCTACACTAACCCACTCACCATAAGTTTTGGATGATTCTCTCAAATCAACCGCCACATCCAATATAGCCCCTTTAGTGCATCTTACAAGTTTGGTTTGAGTTTTTGGGACTTCTTGGAAATGAAGACCTCTTAATGTTCCTTTTTTTTTAGACATCGAGTGATTAAACTGAACAAAATCAATAAAAATACCGTAAGACTCAAATTCTCGTTTTGAATATGTTTCAGTGAACCAACCACGGGAATCTCTATGAATCAAAGGTTCTATTATTAGTAGGTCTTTGATTTTAGTTTTAAGTATATCCATATTCCAATTTTTCCTCTTTCTAATATTTTATTTTTCCTTCAGCTACGCTTCTTAAATGTTCTCCATATGGTGATTTCCCATATCTGTCAGCGGAAGATAAAAGGGTTTCAATATCAATCCATCCATTATGATATGCGATTTCTTCAAGCGCAGAAATTTTAATACTTTGTCTTTTCTCAATTGTTTGAACAAATTCTGCAGCTTCAACAAGACTATCCATAGTACCTGTATCAAGCCAAGCATAACCTCGTCCAAGTAATTTTACCTTAAGAGAATCATCTTTTAAGTACAAATTATTTAAATCAGTTATTTCTAACTCGCCTCGGTTAGAAGGTTTAACTTTCTTCGCATATTCCACAACCTTATTATCGTAGAAATATAATCCTGTTATACAATAATTCGATTTGGGGGAATTCGGTTTTTCTTCAACTGATAAAACTTTTCCATCATCATCAAACTCAACAATTCCGAACCTTTCAGGGTCATTAACATAATAACCAAAAATCGTAGCATTTCCTTTAGTAGCGTTTTCTCTCGCTTCTTTTAAAACACTTGTAAATCCACTACCATAAAATAAATTATCTCCAAGAATCATTGCTACACTATCTTTTCCAATAAACTCCTCTCCAATAATAAAAGCTTGAGCTAATCCATCAGGAGATGGTTGCTCGGCAAAAGAAATGTTGATTCCAAACTTATTTCCGCTCCCCAGTAATTTCTTAAAATTTGGTAAATCATTTGGTGTTGAAATAATCAATATATCTTTTATGCCTGCTAACATCAGTACCGATAAAGGATAGTATATCATTGGCTTATCATACACAGGTAGTAACTGTTTGCTTGTTACCATTGTTAGTGGATATAATCTTGTTCCTGATCCTCCCGCTAAAATAATTCCTTTCATTCTTTGCACCCCATTTTTATAATTATTTCACATATTCTATCAACATCTTCTAATGGTAAATCAGCATATAATGGCAATGTTAAAACCCTCTCAGAAACATATTTTGCAACAGGTGTCTCATCGGAGTTGTACTCGTCTCTATAACAATCAAAATCGCTAACTAAGGGATAAAAATACTTTCTAGAATAAATATTTTGAGTTCTAAGTTTCTCAAAAACTTCATCTCTGTTTCTTTTGAAACCATCAAATATAATTGGAAAATATGCATAATTCGATTTTACTCCTGGCTTTTGTTTTTGAAGTTTTAAACCTTGAACTTCTGATAAATTTGAAATGTATCGATTTGCAAGCTTTTTTCTCTTAGATATTTCGCTATCAATATGCCTAAGATTACACAAACCCATGGCTGCTTGAAACTCATTCATTTTAGCATTACCGCCTATTTCTGAAACAGTTTCAGGTCCAGTTATTCCAAAATTTTTTATATTATTCAATGACTGTTTTAATGAATCCTCACCGTAAGTTACTGCTCCCCCTTCAATAGTGTTAAACACTTTAGTAGCGTGAAAACTGAAAATAGAAGCATCTCCAAAATTACCGATTCCAACCCCGTCAACAGTTACTCCAAATGAATGAGCAGCGTCATATATTATTTTCAAATTATACTTGTCAGCGATTTCTTTTATTCCAATGACATCACAAACATTCCCATAGACATGCACTGGAACAATAGCAGAAGTTTTACTTGTGATTAGTTCCTTGATTTTGTTTACATCCAATGTATAATCATCAGGATTAATATCACAAAAAACAGGTGTAAGTCCATTACGAACTATAGCATGTGCTGTCGATGCAAAAGTAAATGGCGTTGTTATAACCTCGCCGGAAATTCCAAAAGATTCTATTACAGACTCTAAAGCAAGGTGTCCATTAGAAAAAAGTGTAAGGTTTTTTATATTAAGAAATTTTTCTAGTTCACGTTCTAATTTTTTATGTTTTTCACCCATATTAGTTATCCAGTAGGTATCCCATAAATCACTTATTTCATCAATGTACTCTTCTAGTCCAGGCAGTGATGACTTGGTAACCATTATTTTCTTATTCTCATTGGTCATCTTCACCCTCCTCTCTTTCTAATCTTATTTCAATGAAGATTTTTCTTCCATCCTCATCAAAAAAATATGAGTTCCGATATCCTTTAAAAGTCATGGCACGGAAATAATCTATTGCATCTTTAAATGATACTTTTTTTTCTAAATCTATCTTACACAACTTATTGAAATCCTTTTTTAGATTTATGTTTCCTTCAAAACCTGGTCTGAACGTTCTATAATCATTATTTAACAGCTTAATCAGATTATTTTTAATCAGTTTTATCTCTAAGTCACGGATTCTTTGATATACATCGTATGATGTCTCCCAACTATATATGCCTATTTCCTTTTGAATAATAATTGGACCATGATCTAGTTCCTTATCCATTTCGTGGATTGTAACACCTAAAGGCAATTTATTTATTATACTAAAAACCTGGGGAAACCATCCTCTATTATAAGGATTTAATCCTGGGTGAATATTAATACACCTTACCCTATCCACCAACTCAGAAGGAAAAATCTGCTTACAATGAAGTGAAAAAACCAAATTATAATTATTAATAATTTCTATATATTCTCTTTTTAGATTGATGGGTTTTATTTCGCAATTATTTTGCACATTAAAATTTATATTGTTATATGAATAATAAAAATCAAAATTGTAAGCAGAGTAATTATTACTACTAATCAAAGTTTGGAATTCTTTATATAAGTACTCGTTATCTGTTAAAATTAAAATATTCATTTTTAATCACCTCTAGATTTAACTTTTTCATTATACAAACTTGTTTTCACACGAAATTTTACACTATCATCGTATTACATTCATTATACCCTATAAGAATTGAAACTTTAATAATCTTGTAATCAATAATTACTCAATAAAATAGTTTTTATAAAGTTATGTATCTATCTCATAAAATCAGAACCTTTATTAAGAAGCTATTTCAGTTAATATTATATTTCTAAAAGAGTTTGAATGTCATAAGATAATAAAAAACTTCAATGAATTTTATTATAACGGTCATACTATATTAAGATATTTTCAAAACAATATGGAGCAATCTTTCATATTTGAAAATTAGATGGGGGGAGTAAATCAAAAATCACCTTATCAATTGCCCTTATTTATAGTTTTTTTAAATAAAATTATTAATATGAAGAAAATTATGGTTGGATTTAAAAATAATATTAGAGAAAGTTTTCTGTGTGTGCGTATATTATCCTTCGTATTATTTTTAAATCTTCTAATCAAAGAACCCAACCATAATTTTGCTTGGAAATCTTTCGTTAAGAATTTTTTATTAAAGGTTTTCTTACAGTACTTATTTAACTTTCTTTCAAATTGCCAATTATAATACAACATGTTTTTATTCATATATATAGAATTAATATTTGATTCCCCTTTTTTCTTTACTAACCTATAAGTACTGAGTTCTTTATCAATGCAATGGAAATCTCCTTGAGCTAATAAGAGCATATTTATGGTTCTATCTGAAGTTAAATCATCGGCATTAATAATAATATCATAGTTATACTTTGGACTTTTAAAAATATTCCTGAATACCATTGTACAAAAGTGTCCAGGCACTCTATTTATCTTAAAATCATCAAATGTAAAAATAGAATTATCAATACACTTATATCTTTTCTTTTTCTCTATACTATCTGGATTGTCACGGGGGATAACATCACAACTATGTACTGAGCCAATAAATTCTTTATTCTTTTCCAATATTTCAATTTGAGTTTGTAACTTATATTGACTTTTCCAATAATCATCTCCTTCAAGTAATGCAATATACTTCCCTTTTGCTCTTTTTAAAATATCGTATATATTTTTTGTGGGTCCAATATTTTTTTCTCTATAAAAGACGTTGAATTTTTTTGGATATTTCTTGTCAAACTCTTCTAATATTTTTCGAGTTTTATCTGTGGACGAATCTTCTCCAATTAATATTTCATATTTAAAATCGGTTTTTTGTTTTAACACACTTTCTATTGACTGTCTAATATATGATTCGTGATTATAAGTTACCATTACCACACTAACTATTACATCGTTGTCAATCATCAATTATCCTCCTTATAAAAGTTAAAGAATGTGAATACTGCTAAAGATATTTCAATTAATTTTAACCTATCCATACTATTACTTTAGCATGTCAATGGTATAGTTCAAATAGCAATACTGTAGTTGCTAATCATGTACACAATTTTATGCTTTTATTTAGAACTATTAACCGATAATTAAAGTTTCATTCTTATCTACTTATCAAAAAGTCATGTAATTAACAATTTTTTCTTTTAGACAAAAATTCCTTACCTGATTTTATAAGATAAGTGAACCCTTCGATTTTCAGTATTATTGCTGAACCAAAATAGAATAAAGTTCCTGCAAAAATTTGAATTATTAAAGTTGAAAAGGGAGGTAGCCCAATCATGTTTAGCGTATAAACAAATACTCCCATTAAAACAGCTATAATAAAAGCTGGTAAAATATCTATGATTTGTTCATAATAACCATAATTTATCAATTTTCTATTTGGATATGCGTTTATTGCTGTTGCCAATAAACCACTTAATATCAATCCCAAAGCAATGGCATAAATACCGAAAAATAGACTAACAATTAATATAAGTATCCCAAATAATTTTTTAATAAGCTCTACTTTTAGAAATATATCACTCCGTCCCATTGCATTAATGGCTTGCAGATTTGCGGAGTGAATAGGTATTAGTGCGTATGATATGCTGAAAATTCGGAGAAATGGTACAGCCGGTACCCACTTCTCTGTTAATATAGTAATAACCAAAGGTTCAGCAACAACAGCCATCCCTATCATCATCGGAAAAATAAGAAATGAACTTGAAACAATAGTTCGCTTTACTAGTTTTTTGACAGTTTTTATGTCATCTTGATATGCCGAAAATGATGGCAACATAACTGATTGTATCGACCCATCAATATTCCTGACTATCAATCTTGGAAACTGTTCACCTCTATTGTAATAACCAAGTATTGTTGGAGAATATATTTTTCCGATAATTAAGGTTCGTATATTTAGATAAAACATATTTAATAATGCTGAAACTAATAGTTTCCATCCAAAAGAGAACAAGATTTTCACTCTTATAAAAGAAAAAACAAGCTTTGGACGCCATTTTATAATTACTAGCAATACAATTGTAATCAATATCTGATTTAGTAACTGTTGAATAACCAGAGCCCATATACCATATCCGTTAAGTGCAAAGATCACTCCTATAAGTCCCGAAACCAATGTCGCAATTAAACTAGTGATAAATAACTTTTTGAATAAAAGGTTCTTTGCGATATACGCATTTTGAATGCCATTGAAGGCTCCAAAGAATAAAGTGATTCCCATAATTCTTAAGACTGGAACAAGAATGGTTTTATCAAAGAAAACAGAAATTAGTGGAGACGTAAAAAATATAACTATATACAATATCGTTGCAAGGAATAAACTTAGATAAAACACGGAAGAAAAATCAACTTTATCTGAATTCTTATCTTGAATCAGCGCGACATTAAGTCCACTATGTACAAACACATTTGCAATTGATATGAAGACTAACACAATTGCTATGGTCCCAAATTGTTCTGGTGCTAGTAATCTTGCAAGAACTATCTGAATTATAAATTGCATACCTTGTACGCCTGTTTTCTCTAATAATTTCCATATTAATGATGAAATTATTTTATTTTTTTCAACCACAATATTACCTTCTTATCTAAAACTACTTTTTTAATTATTATAGTTATCTAACTCAATCAATTTACCAAACAAAATCTCATACTTACCGATTTCTTACTCATTAACATACTCTTTTTAACTCATGGACAATTTTTTCATGTGATACAAATCTTTAAGAAATATCTTAACTACTGTGTTATATTCCTATCTAAAAAGCTTATAAGATCTAGTGACAATAATATATTTTTATAAGGATTAACAATATATATATTATCACGCTTTACAAACCTAACAAACTCGTTAGAAATATTATCAACAATAAAAATGTAATTATCATCATAATAATATTCATTTATGATATTAGAATTGTTTGTAATAATCTTCTTGTTAAAAACTATAGCTTCACACATTCTTATTGTAGATGAACTTTGTCCGTCTTGTATCAATTCTAATATACATTTTGATTCTTTAGAAATTTTTATAGATTTGCCATAAGATATACGTTTATTATATGTGATTCCTTTAAATTTCATTTCACTTCTTTTTACACCATTAATAAAAAATTTACATTTTAACCCATGTTCAACTGCTTTTTCATAAATTCTATGAATATAGTCTAGACGCCCTTTTGCGTTACCTACATAACATAAATCATATTTTTCATTAATATTTTCATTAGTTTTCACCGCATACATTAATGGTAGGTATCCAATGTTATATTTCTTAGAATCTTCTACGTCAAAAGTGTATACACTGTCAAATAAATCCAAGACATCAGACAACTTTAATCCAATTTTTTGAAAGTAATTTGATGATAAATTAATAGTTCCAGTCAAAATCAGGATAATCCTGATGTTTGGATTATTTTTTCTTAAAAACTCATGAAACTCACTATCAAAAGATAATTTTTCCCAATTAAAAAGAATTATCATTTCCATTTCATCAACTTTCTTCAGAGTGAAAAATGGGTAAAAGTACTTCTTAAATCGATGCCCGATTTTGCTATATAATGTTTCAGAAAAAATCAATCTAGCGAACAATCTTAATAGGAGATTATCAACTAGCTCATATTTCGAGTTTACATACACTGTATCCTCACAATTTTTAAAACTTCCAAAAATATACTTATTCCAATCCATTCCTTTTCCTGAAGAGATTATAAGCTTCATTTCTTCACTTCCTCGTATAAAGAATACGTAGCATCTAATCAAACAACCGAATATAAAAATACTGTTATTTAGCTATTTTTCGATATAAATTATTGAGTTTAGTTTCAATAGTTTTATCATTAATTTTTCTTTTAATAGTTGCTTTGATATCTTTAAACTCACCTATATTATTAATTGCTAACTTCAATACCTTGTTCGTATTTATAATATCTCCAACTTGTACAAGATAACCATTCAAATTATTTTCTACTAACTCTGGTATCCCTCCAACATTTGTAACTATACACGGAAGACCTTGTGCTAAAGCTTCTATAATGGAGTTGCCCAGTGTTTCATGCCAAGAAAGCAATACAAATATATCACTAATCATCAAATATGGTAGTACATTATTAACATGTCCAGTAAAAATTACCCTTGATTTAACTAAGGATCTTATTTTTCTGATTTCGTCTAAATACGAACCTTCACCAATTATTAGAAAAACAACATTATCTCTATAGTTATCAAAAGATATAACATCCTTTAAATCTTTATAGCCTTTTTCAACTTCAATTCTACCTGTAGATACGACTACAGTATCTTCATTTTTTATTCCTAAATTTTTTCTCATCTCTTCCAGACAATAATCATCTAAATCCTTCTGTTTTGGAAGAAAGTTATGAATATGCCCGATGTATTTCTGGTTGAGTTTTTTTACTTTTTTCCAACTCGATACATATTTACTTACCCCGTATACAATGGTTGCTTTCCTTAAAGTGTAATATTCCATGAACTTTACGGGAAATCTTAGTAAAGGATTAAATTTTTCAGCTTCGTCAGAACTGCCTCTAACCACTAAAACTGTTGGCGTCTTTTTTGAAGCAAATTTCAAAAGCAACATTGAAAAGAATCCATCCATTTGCAGACCATAAAAATGATAAATATCCGGAGATATTCTTTGTATTTCCTTTATAAGTCCAAAGAAAACTTTTGGTTTTAACAACTCCCTTATCCTAGGAATATATAACGGATAAAAGTCAAACTCTTCTTTCAAAGAACTTTCCATAATTCTTGATTGACTTACAAAGGGCCCTCCTCTTTTTTTTAGTGGTAAGGTTATTATTATTTTAAGTTTTCTTTTCATGTAGATCTTCCTTTGCTATCAAGATAATATGAGTTCATCGTATAAAATATGACAATTCCTAAAGCTGGTACTTGATTATTAAAGAACAATATAATAAAGAGTGCTGCGATGATAGAAATAATTACATGATTATACCTTTTTGTTTCAATAAAACGTTTTATTAACGGATAAAAAACAAGCCAATAGGCTAATACACCAAGCATTATTCCAAATAAAGCTATAATGTCTAACATATATGAATGGTATCCAATTATTTCTAAAATGGGTGTTGTGTCATTATGATACCATATAGTTCCAAACAACGGGTTTTCCAAAAATGCATTTATACTATTGAGATACATAGTTATCCTTGCTTCTAGGGCATATGAACTGAGTGTATCATTTAACAAGTAATCAGATATGCCGGATAGCCTACTAAAATAGATTGTATTAGTAAAAAAACTAAGTATTATGGTAATTATTTGTTTATAAAACAGGCCAATGCTGATCATTATTATGGATGAAACAAATAACGTTAGGAGTTTATGCTTTGATGATGTAATTATATAATAAACAAAATTAATCATAAGACTAACAAAAAGAGCCAATAAAGCTGTTGTGAATCCCATTAAAAAAATTGTTAAAATAAAAATAATAAACACTAATAAATTGAATGCTCTTACTAATGCTTTCCTCCTGAGGACTTCACCAAATATAATATTAGCAAAAATCACATTGGTATATGCTACTATATATCCAACTTCATTTCTACCCACATAATCTGACCCGCTTTTTAGGAGTATATTTATGTAGTACAGAGATGAAATAATTCCAAGCAAAACTGTAACTTTACATACGATTCTATACATATTTTTATTCTTTTTATCATTATAAAACATTAGCAATGGAAATATGAACACAACTAATTCAAAAACATAATTTTTTGCAAATCGTAAATTTTGAGTGAATAAAGTGATTAATGAAGTTAATACTATCCAAAAAATCAATATCACAAGGTAATAACTAAACTGTATTTTTTTATTTTTAAGAAAAAATAAAGATACCCAAGCCATCATCAGTAACAAAAGTAGGATGTTTGGAAAGAACATTTGACTAAATGGCATTAAACTTCTTGAAAAAATTAAAATACTTAGTAAAGTCATTCCTAAGTTTATTCCTGATATTCTATTTTTTCTACGTCTTGTCATTAAAATTTTTTCCAAACATTTTTATTAACATAATTAGTATAACTTAAAATGAGTTCAAGTACTTTTTGAGATACATTTGGCATAGAATAATCCATTACATGGCTAGGTTTATTATCTTTAGATTCCAAAACTGCTATTGCTCTCAAGATATTTCTCCTTTCCATTCCTACCATCATTACAGTGGTTGCTTCCATTGCTTCTGGCCTCTCATGTGCTTCCCGTATATTTAATGCTTTGAAACCTAAAATTGAAGCTTCTTCACTTATTGTTCCAGAATCGCTCAATACGACTTTTGACTCAATTTGTAATTTAACATAATCGATAAACCCTAATGGTTTTAGAACCTTAATATTGTTATGAAATTTAACTTTCTTTTTATCAATCATTTTTTTTGTTCTAGGGTGTGTTGATAATATGACCGGGATGTCATATATAGCTGCAATTTCATTCAAAATCTCTACTAGTTTTTCGAAATTCCCAGAATTAATATTTTCCTCTCTATGTGCCGATACTAAAAAATAGTTGCTAGTATCAATTTCTAACATTGTTAGAATATTGGATTGATTAATATCATTTTGTTTACTCATTAAAACTTCAAACATTGGACTTCCTGTTTTAATTATACGGTCTGCTGGTAAACCCTCACTCAAGAGATATTCTCTCGCAATAGAACTATAAGGTAAATTGATATCTGCTATATGATCCACAATTTTCCTATTCGTTTCTTCAGGAACTCTTTCATCAAAACATCTGTTTCCTGCTTCCATATGAAATATAGGTATTTTTCTACGTTTAGCCGCAATAGCTGCAAGACAACTGTTAGTGTCTCCTAAGACTAAAAATGCATCAGGTTTAGTTTCTTCTAAAACAGGATCAATATTAATCAAAATATTGCCAATAGTTTCCATCGGATTCCCTTTAGCAGCATGTAAGAAATAATCAGGACTTCTCAACTCAAAATCATTGAAAAACACTTCATTAAGTTCATAATCGTAATTCTGACCTGTATGAACTAGGATATGTTCTATAGCTTCTGAGTTATTTAGTTTCTGAATCACCGAAGATAGTCTAATAATTTCCGGCCTTGTCCCAATCACAGTCATTACTTTTAATTTTCGCATAGAATTACACCTCCAAAAAATATGTGTCAGGGTTATCTGGATCGAACTTCTCATTAGCCCAAATAATGGTAACCATATCTTCATCACCTAGATTTTCAATATTATGAGTATACCCGGGTGGAACGACAATATCTTCAAGCTTTTCTCCAGTTGCATAATATACGTGTATTTTCTTTTCATCAACCTTCCTAAATCTAACAATTCCTTTACCACTAACAATTAAAAATTTTTCAGTCTTACTATGATGCCAGTGATTTCCTTTGACAATACCAGGTTTTGATATATTCACAGAAATTTGTCCGCAATCTAATGTTTTGATAAATTCTGTGAAGGAACCTCTCTCATCCATGTTCATTTCAAGGTTATATGAAAACTCATCGCTTGGAAGATAACTTAAGTAGTTTGAATATAGTTTTTTTATGAAATCATTATTCAAACTAGGTATTTCTCTTGTTTTTCGATAATTTTTGAAAGAGTACAATAAGTCTGCAAGTTCACCAAGTCTAACCTGATAGACAGGTTGAACATAACAATAATCTTTTACCTTGTTCTCTTTACCCTCTAATACTTTTATTAACTCAAAAAGAATATCGTCTATATAAATGAGAGATAGAATTGTGTCTTTATCATTTACTTTAATAGGTAATCCGTTAGCAATGTTATAAGAAAATGTTGCAACCACACTATTATAATTAGGTCTACACCATTTCCCAAAAACATTAGGAAAACGATAAATAAGAACTTTCGCATTTGACTTTTTTGAATAGGACTTCAAAAGATCTTCTCCTGCCTTTTTACTTTTCCCATAGGGATTATCCTGAGTAGCTTGAATAGAAGAAGATATCATTATTGGACAATTATTTCTATGTTTTTTTAGCTTTGATAACAAAGTGTCAGTTAACCCGAAATTAATTTTCATAAAATCCTTGTTACTTTTGGGTCGATTGACCCCAGCTAGATGAAAAACAAAATCTGCTTTCCTTGTGAATTCTTCTAAATCCTCATCAGTTGAACCAATATCATACTCATAAATATGTTCATATCCTTGATTCTTCAACTCCATTACTAAGTTTTTTCCTATAAATCCCTTTGAACCTGTAACTAATATTCTCATTGTTTTCCTACCTAAATAATTCAATTTTTTGAAGCAACTCAATCATTTCATCAACATCTAATCTTTCAGTGTTATGTGAGTGATAAGATTCAAAAGCCTCAACAGCTTGATCACCCTGTTCAATATATTGCTCATAATTCAAATTTCTATTATCTGCTGGTATTTTATAAAAATCAAATAAGTCAATAGCTTTTGCCATTTCTTCTTTTGTAAGAAGTACTTCATAGAGTTTCTCTCCATGTCTAGTCCCAATATATACAGGGTCTTTTTTATACTTTTTCATTTTAAGTATTGCACTTGCAAGTGTATCAATAGATGCAGCAGGAGCCTTTTGAACAAATGTATCCCCCTGTTCTCCATTTTCAAATGCATAAAGCACCAAATCAACTGCATTATCCAAGGTCATCATAAATCTTGTCATATCAGGATTAGTAATTGTGATAGGAGTATTGCTTGATATTTGTTCTAAAAACAATGGTATTACAGACCCTCTAGATCCCATTACATTGCCATATCTTGTCAAACATAATACAGTATCTTTCTCAAGTAGTTGTCTCGACCTAGCAATTACATTCTTTTCCATAACTGCTTTTGTCATACCCATTGCATTTATGGGATATGCTGCTTTATCAGTTGATAGAAAGACAGCTTTTTTCACTTTATTTTTAATACAAGCTGTAATAACATTGTCGCTTCCTAAAATGTTAGTTTTAACTGCCTCAATGGGATAAAATTCACATGATGGAACCTGTTTTAAGGCTGCTGCATGAAAAACATAATCAACACCAATAAATGCACCTTCGATAGAGTTATAGTCTCTAACATCACCTATATAGAATCTTAGTTTCTTACTTCTATATAGTTTTCTCATGTCCTCTTGTTTTTTTTCATCTCTTGATAAAATACGTATTTCTTGTATATCTGTATCAAGGAACCTTTTAGCTACTGCATTACCAAAAGATCCAGTACCTCCCGTAATTAATAATATCTTTCCATTTAAAATACCACTATTTTTCATCACTTTAAACTCCTATCTAAATATTAGTTCGAAAATATGTATATATTTCTTGTAGTAGAATATACTGCTATCAAATGCATCTATTTTATCAATCTTAGAAACATTTTTAAGTGTTTTTTTTATGTTTTCCTCAATAATTAATCCACAATTATAACGTTCAACATATGATTTGACTTCACCCACATCAGTGGTAATAACCGGAGTACAATTAGAGACACTTTCAACAAATTTTGTGGGGAATCCCGCATTATTTACAATATTATTTTTTCGAACAATAATGCTATAATCATTCTCCTCTAATATTTCAGCTACTTTCGAATGTTCGACTTTACCTAAAAAATGAACATTAGATAAAACTTGTAAAATATGCTTGAAACTACTATTTTTTTCTAAAAACACTTTTTTGTCTAAACCAAGTATATTTAAGGCTACTTGTTTTTCATCTATACCACTTCTATAAAAATCATCTATAATTATGTCAAGTCTGTCTTTCTTAAGTCCTGGATTCCCAAAATATAGCAACTTGATTGGATACTTTAATGGTTTTGATTTATTGCAATTATTATACTGGGATACTAATGGTGGAATCTTAATAACTGATTGCTTCGAATAATATTTCTCCAAAAATTCACTAATTACAATAAGGTGATTTACCTTCTTATTCAATATTCTCATTCTATAAAATGAATCAACCCCTTTAATAATTTTAGTTACCATATTTTCACCTTGTGCTCCATACCACTCTGTAATATCTGATACTACACTTATGTTTCTTTTTTTACAATATCTTATAATTTTTGATAATGCTAAAGAAGGGAAATTATAACAAATTATATACTTTATATTTGAATACTTTTCTATAATATTAACGTAATAATCTATATTAATTAGATATTTAAGCCAACTTAATATTCCACTAGGGTAACTACGATCCCACGCTGTAAAACCGTGTTTCACATCATATGGATATAGATCATTATTATCTTTAATCTTACTTACTCCTATATAAACCATTTTATAACCTATTTCTTTTAAAACTAATCCATTATTAAGAACTCTGTGAGCTGCAGCGTTTTTATCAGGAAGTTGAAATCCTCCAATATAGATTACCGTTCCTTTATTCATCACTATTCAGTTTGTACCAATCAATTGTTTCGTTGATACCCCTCCATATATCCCAATCAGGATTATAGTTCATTTCAATCTTAGATTTAGTTATGTCAGCATCACTATGTTTTATATCCCCAGGTCTCTCTAAGGCGAATTTAGGCGTAATCAATTTTCCCATATAATTGCATAGATAATTATATAAATCAATTAGAGTTACTCTATTCCCATAGGCAATGTTGTAAACATTGCCTGCATATGCCGAGGACGTACAACAAGCTTTGAAATTTGCTTCAATTACATTTTCTATGTAAGTAAAATCCCTACTTTGTTTACCATCCCCATTTATCGTAGGTCTTTCGTTATTAAGTAGTTGTTTTATAAATTTAGGAATAACAGCTGCATAAGCTCCGTTAGGATTTTGTCTCGTTCCAAATACATTAAAGTATCTGAGTCCATATGTTTCTAACCCATACAATTTTGTATATAATTTTGAATATTCCTCATTTGTTTTTTTTGTTAAAGCATATGGTGATAAGAGAGTCCCTTCTCTTCCCTCAACTTTTGGAAGATTTGGGTCATCCCCATAGACAGATGAACTAGAAGCATACACAAATTTTTCCACTTCCTTTTGTTTAGCCGCTTCCAACATATTTAATGTCCCTTTTACATTGATTTCTTCATAAAGCAAAGGCCTTTCAATACTTCTCGGAACACTTCCCCAAGCAGCTTGGTGTAATACATAATCCACACCTTCACACACACTCATACACGTATCTAAATCTCGAATATCGCCATTTATAAATGTAAAGTTTGAATCCTCAAAAAATGATGATATATTTTCTTTTTTTCCAGTTGATAAGTTATCTAGACATTTCACTTTATAACCTTTTTTGAGTACTGCTTCACATAGATTTGACCCTATAAATCCTGCGCCTCCAGTAACTAGAAAAACTGAATCTCTTTTAAATGTAACATTCTTGTATCCCATAGTCTAATACCTCATTTTTAATCTATTATAATCTCCAATATCTATACCCTAAACGTTGATAAAAAGATCTGTCAAAAATACCTTTTACATCTATAATTACTTTAGATTCATTTTTGACATTTTTAAACATTTTATCAACATCACTAACATTTAAAGTTTTAAAATCATCGTGTGCTACTGAAAAAACAACTGCATCCATTTTTTTTACATCTTCTAACTTATAGAAAGTGAGATTATACTCATGTGTTGCCTCATCTAGGTCTGCTACGGGATCTACAATCATTGGGTTTATACCATAATCTTTTAACTCATTTACAATATCTATGACTCTTGTATTTCGTGTATCTGGACAATTCTCTTTAAAAGTGAATCCCATCAAAGCCACTTTTGCATTTTTAACAGAAACATCAGCATGTATAAGTTTTTTTATAATATTTTCAACAACATATTTACCCATATTATCATTGATTTTTCTACCAGAAAGTATAATTTGTGAATGGTACCCAACTTGTTCAGCCTTATACGTCAAATAATAAGGATCAACACCTATACAATGTCCGCCTACCAAACCTGGAAAGAAACCTAGAAAATTCCACTTCGTTCCAGCAGCTTTTAAAACAGATTTTGTATCGATATCAAGTTTATTAAAGATTATTGAAAGTTCGTTCATAAATGCAATATTGATATCTCTTTGAGAGTTTTCGATAACTTTAGCAGCTTCTGCAACTTTAATTGATTCAGCTTTATAAACTCCAGCATCAACAACTAGCTCATATACCTTTGCAACTAAATCCAATGATTCTTTATCCTGACCAGATACAACCTTTACTATTGTATCCAATCTATGAACTGTATCCCCAGGATTTATTCTTTCAGGAGAATAGCCAACTTTAAAATCAATACCGGCTTTTAGCCCAGACTCTTCTTCCAATATAGGAATACATATATCCTCGGTTACACCAGGATAAACTGTTGATTCAAAAACAATATACGAGTCTTTTAAAAGATTCTTTCCAACGATTCTAGTAGCGGATTTTACTATGCTTAAATCTGGTGAGTGGTCTTCTTTTATTGGGGTTGGAACAGCTACAATATGAAATTTAGCCTTTTTTAAATCTTCTGGATTTGATGTAAACTCAACTCGACAGTCTCTAACCACTTCATTTCCAACTTCTTTAGTTGGATCTATACCAGAAATATACTTTTCGATCTTCTTCTCACTTATATCAAATCCAATTACTTGAACCTTTTTATCAAAGGCAACTGCAAGTGGTAATCCAACATAACCTAAGCCTATTATCGAGACCTTTTCTTCTTTACCTATTATTTTATTAAATAAAGTCATTTTTCCTCCCTATTTTATAATTTCCATGTAATCTTTAATTATTTTTTTTCGATCAAAATTATTAAGGATATATTCTCGACCAACTTCTCCCATCTTTAACTTTTCTTTGAAAGATAAATGATGAAATTTTTGCATCTTTAGAAATAAATCTTTTGCATTCCTCTTTTCCACAGCATAACCACTTCTCACATCTATAAACGTTTCAATGCATCCCGGAATATTTGATGCAATAACTGCTCGACCTATAGCTTGAGCTTCTAATAGAACATTTGACAAACCTTCGTGATAGGAAGGTAATATTACTGCATGTGCTTTAGCAATATGTTCTTCAGGGTTATCTATAAAACCTATATACTTAATTATGTTTCTTTTTTCGAGTATTTTAAATGTATTTTTATAGTCTTCTTCGAAGAAACCAGCAACTTCAATAAGGATTTTATCTGAGTACTTATCTTTAATCATTGTTGCAGCCTCAATAAGTTCATCAATACCTTTCTCGCGCATAATCCTTCCAAGAAAAAGAAAATGTGTTTTATTTTTGTTTTTCATAGCCTTATAGCTGAACTTATCTAAATTAACTCCAGAGCCGTTTACCAGTTTATAGTTTAAATCAGAAAAGATATTTTTTTTAAACCATTGCAAATTTCCCTTATTTTGAAAGAGTGTACAATGAGCCTTTCTAAATGAAACCTTATATAAGGTTTTTATTAACTTATTGAAGAACTTGTTTTTATATCTTGTCGAACCTAATCCGGTTATCGTAGGTATAACTTTAACTTCTAATATTCTACTGACTATACCTGTATAAATGTTTGGCTTAACTGTATAAGTAAAGACGTATTTGGGCTTAACTCTTTTTATAACTTTAAAAATATTTATAAGATTTAAAAACTCTTTAATTGGATTAGTCCCGTGTCTATCCATATTCAAATCAAATACCGTACATCCTCTTTCTTTAAAGTAATCGAGTTTATTTCCAGTTGGACATAAAATAAAAACCTCATAATTTTTGTTTAGTAACTCCTCGATAAACTCTTTTCTAAATAGATATAAGGTAATGTCTTTATTGGCCACTAATAAAATTTTCATTTTAATCAATATCCGTATTTTCTTCTATGCTGCCAGTTCCACCTTCAACAACCCCATCACTTCTAAGAATTACTATACAAGTCTTAATTACTAACTTGATATCTATCCATAACCCTATCTCTTTTACATAATCTCCATCTAGCTTAGCTTTATCTGGAATGAGTAATTGGTCTCTTCCACTAACTTGAGCTTTGCCAGTAACGCCTGCAGGAACACTGTGAACATTATATTTTTCTCTTTCTTTAATTAAATCATATTGATTCCATAAGGCAGGTCTTGGTCCTACAAATGACATATCACCTTTAATAATATTTATTAATTGTGGTAGTTCATCTAGACTAGTCTTTCTTAAAAACTTGCCAACCTTTGTAATCCACTGATTGGGATTCTCTAACATATGTGTAGGTGTATTAGCAGGAGTATCAATTTTCATTGTTCTAAATTTTAAAATCTTAAAATGTTTTTTATATTGTCCCACTCTTTTTTGTTTAAACAAGACAGGTCCTTTAGAATCAACTTTAATTAATATCACTAATAGCAAGTATAGTGGTGATAAAATAATTAATCCTAATAATGCTAAAACAAAATCATAAAATCTTTTAAATTTTAAGTACCACATACTATCACCTATTTATTATATTAATAGAAGAACTTAATCATTTTATTAGTATTCACATTCTTCTTTAGTAATTTCTTTTCTATTACATCTTGGTCATTATAACTAGATATAAAGATACCATCATAGTTATTCCTGATTACTCTATCATTAGATTCAATCTCTTGATTTAACAAATAATTACCTTGTTTATCTTCATCATCATCTATAACACCAATTACGTTGATTGGTATATCAGGATCTGTATTGATTGCACTTAGAAGTATCTCCGCTACTTCTCCTGCACCGTATAATAATATTTTTTTAAATCCTCTATTTACTATCTGTTTTAAAAAAGTATTGATATTCTTTCTTGCAAGAAAATAAATGCTCTGGGAATCTTTCAAGAAGCCGATATTCAATACCTTTTTTCTCTCTATCCCCTTAGATGTAATAATATATTTAACAGTCTTACTGTTTTTATACTCTCTTTTTATATATCCCTTTTGTTCATAACTATCTAAATAACTATTTACCATTGAAACAGAAACATCTAAATAATCACTCATCTGACGTTGAGTAATTATTTCATTTTTCTCTATTAAATCTAATAGAACAAACTCTTTATATAATG
>JAIPEV010000132.1 GCA_021736965.1 Halanaerobiales bacterium
ATTCTGTTGAGCCAATTGGTATTATTATTGTATCATCTTTTTTTAATCTTTCCTCAATCTCTTTAGTGTTCATTGTCTGAAAATATATCTTACTTGCTTTATCCATATGTCCTTCTTGTGGAAAGTTCCATTTTCCCATGACTTTTAATCACTTCCTTCTATTATTATTATTTTTATTTGTAATGTGATCATCAATTATTATTTTAAATAAAAATATACTGGGTTAACCACCTCCAATAGATTACATCTAATAGGTTATTTACATTTATAACTAAATAATCTTATATCAATTTCACTGATATATCACCTTTATTTATATTCTATTTCATAGAGTTATTTTTGTCAAGGAATATTTTAATTTACTTTAATTTTTTCTAAAACTTATCTCTAATATAATTTAAATTAGATATTTATACTATCTAGCCAGGTTAGGTAACCACAGCACAATTTGTGGTAATGCAATCATTATTGCAAGTGTTATTAAATCCATTACCCAAAAGACAAATGTACCTTTATATAATTCTTCAACTGGTATATCTTTATCAAGAGATTTAGCAACAAATATACTAAACCCTACAGGAGGTGTTATTCCTCCTATCTCAAACATCTTAACCATAATTAATCCTAACCAAATCCCACTATAATATGGTGTTAAAATTGAATAAGCTAAAGGAGCAATAATAAGTAATGCAGCCATACTATTCATAAACATACCCATCACAAAAAATACAGCTACAAAAATGATCAAAGCAACGAGGGGTGAAAACTGTTGAACAACACTAACTGCTTCAAAGATTCCTGAAAAGGTTAAAAAGTTTGAAAAAACCATTGACCCAATAACAATGAAAAACACCATCGCTGTTACACTAGCAGTTTCCCATACATCCTTTTTTATAATCGAAAATGATTTACCTTTATGTCTTAATATAAGTAATATAAAGGTGACAAAAGCTCCAACAGCACCTGCTTCATTTGGTGTAAAAAATCCACTATATATTCCACCTATTATTATAATTAAAATAAGGGCTATTCCCCAAGCCCCAGGAAGGGTTTTTAACTTTTCTTTCATAGTATAGTTCTTTTTTTCTTCTTCTCGTTTATCTACATCTAATAACATTTTTGGTCTAAATTTCATTAATAAGATTAAACCTATTGAATAAATAGCTGCCTCTAGTAGACCTGGAATAACACCAGCTAATAATAATGAACCAATGTTTTCACCTGTTACTGTACCATATAAAACTAATGGTATACTGGGAGGTATTAAAACTCCAATTGTACCTGATGCAGCCAAGCAAGCTAAGCTTATTCTTTTATTATACCCTTTTTCTGTCATTTGAGGATATAATATCTTACCTATACTTATTGTAGCTGCAGCACCTGAACCTGTAGCTGCTGCAAACAAAGTACTGGTAGCAATTGCCACCCAATATAGTCCACCTTTTATATTACTTAACCAGGCAGATGTTAATTTAAATGCTTTATCTACAATTCCACTTGAATTAGCAAAGTATCCCATAAGCATAAAAAGCGGGATAACTGCAAAGGAGTACCTACTACCCTGTTGATATATTGTACGAGCTACAAAGTCTAATGACTGGCCAAAACTACTTAAAGCAGCAAAACCTAAAAAACCAACTCCTAATAAAGCTAATGAAATATGTACTCCCATAAATAATAAAATTAAAAATATTATAACCCCTATAATTCCTATCATTAATTCCATATTGTTATGTTCCTCCAATCCTGATAAAATCTATTTCTAAAATTATTGCTAAAATTTTTATTAATATTTACTTACTTAAAGAAATAAGCAAAGATCATACTTTTATATCTTTTTTTAAATAACTTAAATTTTTTAAAATCCCTATAATCGAAATTAATTATATAAATATCTCACTTCTTTAAATCTCTCATAAAATTATATATATCCACTGAATATTGTAACATTAATAACATTAATCCAAATGCAACTGCATACCTACCCGGCCAAACTGGATAGTTAATGATCCCAGATAATGTTTCTCTTGTTATAAATGAACGGTAAGCAACCAAATAAGAACCATAACTTAACATTCCGATAATAATAAAATCATAAATTAAACCTAAAATTATGATTACTCTTCTTGCTTTTATATTGAATTTTTTAAGTAAAAACTCTACTCTAATATGAGCTTTTCTCACTTGAGTAAAACCAACTGAAAGAAATATTAAAAATATTAGCAAGGTTCTAATTGTACCCAAAGTTCCATATATAGGTCTATTAAATATTACACGTCCGCCTACATCAAGATTTATTGCAAACATAATAATCAATAGACAAACTGCTCCGATACTTGCTAGATATCTACAAATATTTTTAATTATTTTTTCATAAATTTGCACAATTTTACCCCCCCTTATAGATATTTTAATATCCCCTCAGATAATAATTACCTGAGGGGTTTTATTATATTTAGTTAGCTTGAATTTCTTCGATTTCTGTTTCAATACTCTTCCAATTTGATTCTTGATCAAACTGTTTGTTTAGTTCGATATAGCGATCTAATATTTCCTGTGCTAATTCTTTTGAATATCCAGCTTTTACACAATCATTAACCCAGGATTTATAAGCAGAAGTAGAACCAAGTGATTTAAGTTTATCTAAAACAGTTTGTGGTGGAGAATAATATACTGCACCAGCTTCTAGAAGTTTATTAATAGCCTTAGTTTGATTTTCAGCTCTTAATTTTAAATCATAAGCCTTTGCCTCTTCAACTGCTTCATCAATTGCCTTTTGAATATCTGGTGGGAAACTTTCATATTTATCTTTATTCATAATTAAATCCAATGTCCCAGGAGTCCCACTACCGGGATTCATAAAGTAATCTGCTTCTTGTTCTAAGTTTAGATCTAACAGGGTTGTATTGAAATCGACACCATATACTGCATCAACAACGCCACGAACAAAACCTTCATAAATTTCTGGCCATGCTAATTTAACCGGTACCATACCCCAAGAAGCAACTGTTACAGCATCACGACCAGCAGCTCTTACCCTTAGTCCTTTAAGATCATCCAATGACATCAACTTTTCATTTTTAGTTATTACAGGACCTAAAGTAGCAGAACTTGCATAAGTTAATAAGTGTTTCGCATTTAATGCGTCATATTCTGCCCTTATTTCTGGAAATTCTTCTTTTAACTGGTCATAAGCCTTAGCAATACTGTCAGGTTTAAAACCTGTAAATGGAGTTGATTTAACTAAATTTAATGGGAATTCTGCTGGATAATAATTAATATACAGCATCCCAAAATCAATTGTTCCTTTATCTACTAAGTGTGCAATCTCAGTTGGTCCACCCATATTACCTGAATAAAAATATCTGAATTTAAAAATATCCCCCGTTTTTTCATTAAGTCGCTCAGCAAAATATCTAAAGGTCTTACTAGTTTTATCCATTTCGGAAGCATAGTTAGAAAATACTAAGGTATACTCCGCTGCATTTACTACTCCTACCGCAAAGATTAATACAAATACCATGACTGTAAAAATTAATAGATTCTTTTTTAACATTTACTCTCCTCCTCATTATTATTAATCAATAGCTTTACTTTAATAGATCAACTTCATCTTTTGAAATATAAGTTATAATAATTTATATATATTTGATTTGTATATTTATTAGATTAAACATTAGTGAATTAAATAGATATTTTCTTTTTTATATAATCCCTCCCTTTATTTAATTATACTCACCATACTTTTTACCAGCAGAAATTAAAGCCCGTAAATTCTCTTCTTCTGCATCATCAATCACTGCACCAGTTGTAAGCATATATCCACCATCACTTGCAACATTTTCGATGAGTTCTTTTACATAGTTATCTACTTTTTCTGGAGTACCTGCTTTAATCAGTGATGCTGATACATTACCTCCAAAAGCTGCTTTTCCTGAAAGGTGTTTTTTCACTTCTACCATGTCAGTTTTATCAAAATACCAATAAATTTTACCTTCAGGTAAGTCTGGATCTGCTAAAAAGTCAAGTCTTTGATTATAGGCTCCCTCAACAAAAAAGGCAGGTATACAACCCTGATCTGTTAGCCCTTTGATCAGTTTTTTTAATGTAGGCCAGTAAAATTCTGCAAATTGATCTCTAGTCATAAAGATATCTGCTCCCTTATGTAAAGGGATCAAAATAAATGGATTATTACTATTACTAGAAGCACTCACCCCCATCTCAATAGCGATAGGTAATAATCTTTCCATAGCTTCTTTAATTTTTTCTGGTCTCCTATAAATATCTAACATAATATCTTTGGTTCCACGTAATGTGTCACCTAAGATATCAAAGGGAGCTTTCGTAAATCCACCTGTGGTGGCTGGCAGGCCATAATTTGCTGCTACTTCTTGATGTAATGTACCAACTGTTTGCATCCATTTTAAGGCTTCTTTACCTGCTTGTAAGATTTGTTCAAAAGATTGCTGAACATCATCAAAACCAAAAGTCATCATAGTTGGAACCACAAAAGGCAGCTCTATTAAATTAGTAAAAGGAGCTAACTTTGACCATGATTTCATTGATCCAAATATTCTGGGTAGATAAGAACGAATAAAAAATCCTGTGGGATCATTAATTAGATCATCATATTCATCTGCTTTCATATACTCTTTTTCTACACATTGATATGGAGTATGGGGCTTAGTACCATTTCCAGGCCATCTGTATAGATTAAACTGAAGTTTATCAAAAACAGGTGCAGATCCTACAGTGGTACAGCTTGTTTGATAATCAAAATCAAAATCTTTATTAAATTTTCTCCAGGCCTTAGTCATCTTCTCATAATCATACATTGCTTCTTCAGCTGAGATGTTGGCATAACGGGCTGGATAAAAGCCAATATTTGGTACTATCGGAACTCTATCTGGTTTCTTTAAATCAACAACATCTTTTAATCGTTGTACACTATCTTGATATTTATTTTTAATTGCTTCATTTTTAAAATCTAAACCAGGATTCTTAAAAGAATTAAATCTTGCTTCATATCTTTGATTGGGAGTTAGTTTATCCCAATTATCAGGTAGTGGCAACTTAATCACTCTCCCATCCATTTTTTAGCTAATCTTACTGCTTTAACCGCATCTGCAGCCCATCCATCTGCTTGTACATATTCACAGATATCATCATTAATTGGGGCTCCACCAATCATTATCTTTACTTGATCACGTAAGCCTGCTTGATCAATCTTTTTAACAGTATCTTTCATCGATTCAAAAGCTACTGTTAATAAACAGCTCATTCCTACAATATCTGGATTATATTGATTAATTGCTTTAATAAAATTCTCTGGTGAAACATCTTCTCCAATATCTATAATCTTAAAACCATTTACTTCTAAATTAAAATCAACGATGCCCTTACCTATATCATGAATATCACCAGCTACAGTTCCCATTAATATAGTTCCAAT
>JAIPEV010000133.1 GCA_021736965.1 Halanaerobiales bacterium
GATGGATGTGATATCAAAGATGAAAAGGTTGTTGAAAATCCGGGACACCGGCCTGATTTTTTACCAAAATATTTAAATGATCTAGATGTTGATATTGTATTAGCAGGTGGGATGGGTAGAAGAGCATTTAATCTTTTTAAAGAAAATAATATTAAAGTAGTTACAGGAGCAAGGGGTAGTATAATAGATAATGTTAAGGCATATTTAGATAATGAACTGGATACAGAAAATGAGATTTGTGATCATGGAGATAATCACCATTCAGACCGGCATCATCAGAAGTAAAAAAAGTGAAAGTACCTCCCAGGAGAACTTTTTTAGAATAGTTATTGACATATGCTCATAACTGAGTTATAATGTAGTTACAAAATAAATATTTCTAATAAAGAGGGAGTGATAAATATGTCAGGTGGAGATGGAATAGGACCTACAGGTTATGGTCCAAGAACTGGAAGAGGATTAGGTTACTGTACGGGATATGATTCTCCCGGATTTACCAAACCAGGTCCAGGAATGGGCAGAGGGTTTGCTAGAGGATTTGGTCGTGGTATGAGAAAAAGACTTAATAGAAGACCGATGAGATCTTATACCTCTGGCTATCAGAGAGAAGTAGAGTATAACAAGCAAGATGAATTAGGAAATTTAAAAAGTTATGCTGCAGAAATGAAAAAAGAATTAGATGTAGTAATGGATAGAATCGATAAACTAGAAAAAAAATAATATTAAAAAAGTGCCCTGTCTTAAGTTAAGATGGGGCACTTTTGTAGTTTATAATGAGATTCTATTATTATCAGAGTATATATTAAATCTTTTTCCTCTTGTGAAACCAATAAGGGTCATATTTTTTTGAATACCAATTTTAACTGCAGCAGAAGAAGGAGCTGATCTTGATATGATAATTGGAATAGATTGTCTAAGAGCTTTTATAATAATCTCAGAAGAAATTCTACCACTAGTTAGTAATAGTTTGTCTTTAAGGTTGATATTATTAAGATAAGATTTCCCTATTATCTTATCTATTGTATTATGTCTACCTATATCTTCTACAACAAAGATTAAATCTTTCTTATCTGCTAAAGCTGCAGTATGTGTTCCACCTGTTTTTTTAAATAGGATAGAGCTACTTTCAAGTTTTTTGATTAGTTTTAGTATCTTATCAGGCTTAACAACAGGTTTTTTACTTTCTAAATGAAAATGGTCACAGTCTTTAAGTTTTGTAAAAGTAATTCCTTTTCCACAACCTGAAGTTAAGGTCCTTTTTTTAAAAAGATCAGGTTCAATATTTTTATTTAGTGTAACATTTACAATAGTATTTTCTTTTGAGAGTATTAAATCTTCAATCTGATCAATACTTTCAATAATACTTTCAGATATTAAGAAACCAATTGTAAGTTCTTTTTGTTCTCTGGGGATTGTCATTAGAGTTAATAGTTCCTTATTATTGACAAAGATAGTTAATGGCACTTCCTTTATTACCTGATCTTTTTTGTGATCTATATTTCCCATTTTAACTTTTTTTATATCTACATCCTGTAAATTATTATCATTGTTCATCATATATCTTTCCCTTCATAGAGTTTTTTGACTTAACTAAATGATATCAAAAATTTTATAGAAATAAAAATAATTTAGCAAAAATTTGTTATTTCCAGGAGTATAAGGACTGTTATCATCTTTTTGAACCCCTTTAGTTTGTTGACATTGTAGTATTTGTCTGATATTATTAATGTGAATTTTATAAGATAAAGGGGTCATAAAGATGAGTAGTGAGTATGGTTCTTTTTATGAATTAGAAGATAAAAAAAGAAAAATTAGTCAGGCTGCTGTAGAACTTTTTGCAAAAAAGAGTTTCAGTCAAACTACTGTAAAAGAATTCACTATACAAGCTGGGGTAGGTAAAGGAACCTTTTATAACTACTTTGACAGTAAGGTAAGTTTGTTGTAATTTTTACTTGAATATGGAACGAATAAGATGATCGATGATGTAAAAGAAAAGATTAGAGATTTTAAAGATCCTATAATTAAGTTGGAAAGAGCTATAGATGGCCAGTTAGAATTCTATTATAGCAATCAAAAGTACTTTATATTTTATTTAAGAGAAATTTGTAACTATAGAGAAGATTTAAAAAAACAAATTGTAGAACTCAAAAAAGAGTATCTTACTATCATTGAAGATATTATTAAAGAAGGTTGTAAAAGAAGAGTATTCAAAGATGTTGATCTTGAGATAACCGCTTCAGGATTATTTGGTTTAATTAGTGTATTTGCTTCTAATCAGGTATTATTTTCTTCTGAGTTTTCTCTTGATAATATAAAAATAAATATAAAGAAGGTATTATTAAATGGACTATTAAGAGGGTGAAAGAAATGTTTGTTGCCGTGATAAAGATTGAATTACAAATTCCAATGGCAAGATCACTAAAAGATAAAAGAAGTATTATAAAAAGTATGATAGAAAAAAGCAAAAATAAGTTTAATATTGCAGTTGCTGAAGTTGATGATAAAGATCTTTGGAAAAATTCAACGATAGGAATTGTTACAGTAGCTGACAATAAATATTATCTAGATAAAGTGGTTAATAAAGTTATAAATTTTGTTGAAAACTTTCCTGAAGTTTATTTATACAACTTTGAAATTACCTATTATTAACTAACATAGGGGAGTTTTTTAATATTTTAATAGATTACAAATGGCAGGAAACAAACAGCTTATGTTGAATAATATTATTAAGAACCTTAGTTTAACAACAATCTTAAAGGCCGGAGGCTGGTATTGATGAACTACAAAAAAAACTTTATAATTATATTTACAGCAATAATTTTTTTATTTTTCTTTACATATAGTTCATCAGTTTTTTCTGAAAATACTTCGAAAATATTTATTAATGGTCAAAATAATACTCAAAACCTTGAACCATTAAAGAGTAATGGTGCAGTTTTAGTAAGATCTAAAGCTTTGGCTGATAGTATTGGTGCTGAATTAGACTGGTTGGGTTCTATAAACACTTTATCGATTACTCAAGATGAAAAAACAGTCAAGATGATGGTTGGTAGCCCCTATATTCAGATAAATAATACTGCGATTAAGACAGAATCTCCAATGGTAATTAAAGATGGATATACTTACATACCTTTTAAAGATATTATGAATGTGTTTGGTTTTCTAATTGAATATGATAGGATAGATGATGCCTACTATCTTTTTAAACCTCAATCCCATTTAAAGGAAGTGATGTGGGGTCCAAATAGGCAGTCAATGATTTTGATGATGGATAATATTGCTCCTTATCGAATTAAACTTACAGATGACCCTAAAAAGTTGATAGTGGAAATAGAAAAAGCAGCAGTTTCCCCAAAATTTTTAGATAAGGTATCAAATAAGAACTATTACCTATCAACAAAAAGAATTGAGAATAAAGCAACACTACAGATCTCACTAACTAGTAAATATCCAATTCCAATTAATTCAGATGAGGTAATCAGTGAACAAAATGGAAACTTAATAATCCAGTTTATGCCTCAAATTACAGCAATAAACTGGAAAGAAAATGGTACTTTAGAGATACAAGCAAATGGTGATGTAACAAAACCTGAGGTTTCGTTTTTAGAAAATCCAAGGAGGATGGTTCTAGATATACCTGATCTTTTATTAAGTGAATTTGAAAAAAATATTAAGGACAATGAATGGATTAAAAATGTAAGGGTCAGTCAGTTTCAGTTTGAACCAATGGTATTAAGAGTTGTTTTAGACTTAAAAGAAGATAAATATTTAAATATAGTAAATAAAGAAAAGACAGATACTATTGTTCTCAAACCTGCTCATAGGGCAAAGATATCTGATTTAAATTATGAAAATCATCAGATAATATTTAAAACAGATGCCTCTATTGAACCAGACTTTTTTACTTTGACAGATCCAGAAAGACTTGTAATAAATCTATTTAATACCTATAGAGATGAAAATATATTGGATGAGATTAATATAGAAAAAAATATTGTTAATAGAATTAGAGTCGGAAGATTTGATAGTCAGATTGTGAGAATTGTTGCTGACTTAAATGAGATGACATCTTATCGATGGGAACAAGAACAGTACAGTAAAGGTACCTACATTCATCGAATAAGTTTCGCCAATAAGTTTGATAATATTGAGTTACTTGATCAAAATATGTATACAAATATTAATATAAATGTTAGTGGAGAGGTTAACTATAAGGTTAGGAAATTTTCTTATCCACATAGAATTGTTGTAGATATTAGTGGGAAAGAAATAACCCCTAATGAAATAGAATTACCTGATCCGGTTGGTATTGTAAAAGAGATGAGAATGAGTAGATTTGAGTTAGATAATGAAACAGTAACTAGGGTAGTATTTGAGTTAAGTGATTACTATAATCATAATATTTTATCTGATAACCCAGATAGTAATATAAATATTGCTTTAGCTAAATCTAAAATCCAGGGAGAAAATAATATAATAGTTCTTGATGCTGGTCATGGTGGTTTTGATCCAGGAGCAGTTGGCAGTAATTTACAGGAAAAAGATGTTAACTTTAAAATAGTAAAAAGATTAGAAAGTATTTTAAAGAGTCATGGTTTTAAAGTGTTGTTAACTAGAGATGACGATACCTTTATTTCTCTAAGTCAAAGAGTTCAGTTTGCAAATAATAATAATGCAAGGCTATTTATTAGTATCCATAATAATTCTTCTAATAAAAACACCTCAGAAGGTACAGAAACATTTATTTCACCTAATAAAACCGGTGATAGTTATCTTTTAGCTAACAGCATCCAAAATCAGTTAGTAAATGGATTAGAACTTGTTAATAGAGGGGTTAAAAAAGAAAATCTATATGTAATTAAATATACAAAGATGCCTGCTGTATTAGTAGAAGTAGCATTTTTATCAAATCCTAATGAAGAGAAACTACTACGAGATGAAAAATTTATCACCAAAACAGCAGTTTCAATCAGTCGGGGTATATTTGACTATCTGGATAAATTTAAGGATTGAGGTGTTCAATAATGAAGAGTAAAGTATTTAAGCTGATCATAATATTAATAGTTTTAATTTTTGCAGTATATGCTGTATATTACTTTATTTCTCAAACAGATTTATTAGTTAAAGAGAAATCTATAAACTTATATTTTTCTACTGATGATGCAATGTATTTAGATTCAGAACAAAAAACAATCAAAGGTAAAAATTTATATATAGAGGCTTTAAATTCACTAATTGATGGCCCTTCCAAAGCTGAGTTGTCAAAAACAATTCCGACTGGAGTAGAGATTTTGGATGTCTCTAGGAAAAATGATATAATACAGGTTGATTTTAGTGAAGAATTAGTTACAAATCATTGGGGAGGATCTACAGGAGAAAGAATGACTGTATATTCTATAGTGTATAC
>JAIPEV010000134.1 GCA_021736965.1 Halanaerobiales bacterium
AAATTAGCTATTTAATATTTCTAGTAAAATATGCTGCTTCTCTTTTAGAAGTCTCCAATGAATATATCGGAATATCTTCTTTAATCTTATAATTTGATTCAGCACTAAAACCTTTTTTTGTTAACTTTCTTTTGTTACCAGGTATAGAAACAGCTATATCTTTCAGCCATTCTCTACTTCCAACAGCAAACTTGTACTCCAAAAATCCTGTTTAACTTGATACCTTATATCTCCTGATCATCTCAAGCAGAAGCTTCCTGTACTCTTCTCGCTCATGTTTAAAGCGAAAAAGAAATTCCCGGTTATGGCAATGATGCGTTACATGACAACAGCACTCTCTTAGTAAACAACGTTTTAAACGGCTCATTCAATTTCCCAATATAAAAACTTACTCTTATACGTTACGAATATATAATTATAGTCAAGAAGTTCAAATGAAAATACTTAAAACCATAAAAACTATATATTTTTAAACATCTAAGCCTTCTATATCGATGAATATTATTATATCCTATTATTTTGCAAGATGTTATCTAACAACGACCCCGATAAATTATAACGTTAAGTTGAGGGGCAGCCCGGAAAGCGTTGCGGTTGCCGTGAACTTGGCAGCTAGCGAAAACGTGACGATTTTCGACCGCGCTTATTGCTGTCCCTCTCAAACGCCTGGTTCGACACTTGACATATTAATTTTGTTAACAATACTTTTTGACTGAGATTGAATAAATGGAAATACTCTTTTTCTGTCAAGGCCTAGTTTGGTTAATGCATCTCCTCGCACATAAGCGTTCTCACTGCTCAGTGACTGCAAGTAAATTTTAAGTTGAAAAGCTTGATCGACAATTAAATTAAGCGACCTTTTTTGTTTTTCAGAAGACAAAGAGATAATTTCTTCAATGTGCCATTTACTAAAACCCTGAAGGTTATATCCTAACTCTTTTTGACAAAAGGCTTTAATTAAGAGGAATAGATATCTTTCAATTCTTATTCTCTCTCGGTAGCCAAACTCTGTAAAATTGGTTGATACATTTTCAATTTCTGAAATTAGAGCCGAACCGAGTTTATCCATTTCATTTTCAAGTTTTGCTGAGAGCATAACTTAATAAACCTTCTGTAACAGTAATTAGTTGCTCATATTCCATGGGACTAGGCAGGGGTGGTTTTTTGTCGACATTTCGTTCATAAACAATTTTCCAGTTTGATAATTGCATATATTTATCTAAGGTCATTGGAATATCTGGAAACATATTTTTTGCAGTAACAAAACTGTCTATTCTGCCAAAAGATGGCTTGTCGACAAGGTGAGATAAAACCATGCATGTGTTGCGCGAAATTGTAAATAATATCGAAAGGTCAAACTCATTCACAATGGAAACAGAATGCCATGAATTTAATAAGTCATTGAAAAGAAAAGAATGGTAAAGAATTTCATCTTTGTGGGTTTTAAACGGTTTTAAAGTTGCTAGCTTTGTAGAGAAATATTTTTCACCGTATAGAACTTTACCTTCTAATTTCAAATGCCATAAGAATAATGAACCATGTTCCAGCATTGAATTAACAACCGACTCTGGATAAAAGGTCGGGGTTAACTCCTTGTGGTGTAAATCAATTAAAAAATCACTCTTTTCTATTTGACGTAGATCATTTTCGCCTCGACCTTTTGTTAAAACACAAAGATCAAGGTCAGAATTGATATCATTGTCATTTCTCGCTTTAGAGCCATAGAGAATTATAGATAAAATATTAGGGTTCATTTTTTTATCGTGCAATTCTTCTGTAAAAAGTAGCTGCAAGTAATGCTAAGAAAAGAGTCCCCAAGAAGCTTGCCGATAACAAAACAAGTTTTCCGGCAATTGTTACAGGCGTTAAACTTAGATTAATTGCGCCAATCGTTTCACCGAACCCCATATAAATACTTTCCCAAAATAATAAAGGACGAGGTTGTTTTTGATTTCCTACAAAAAACTCAATTTCCCCAAAGTAGGTTAAAAATGAGCATAGGACAGTTACAGTAATATAGGATATTAGAAGACGACCTACACGGTGGCCATACCCCCAGATGAGGCCAGAAACCTTTGAACCTAAATACTTCAAGCCTTCACGGACCTGATCAATAAAATTATAGTTATCCTTGTAATATTTCGTGGATGATAAAAAGATTGCCTTTGACAGGTCTTCGCTTGCTTGTATTTCAATGTCTAAAAATCTGTCGGCAGTCTTTTTATCGCCTATCATTTCTGAGTTTGAACGTAAATTTCTGGCAAGATCTCTTCTCAGATTAGGCTCGACTGGCATGCAAGCAATTATTTCATCAGCAGGAAGTTTGCATTGGTAAAAAGTACAGTATTTAAAATCACAAGCTTGAAAACTCGCCTTGTCAAAATTACAAAAGCGAAAGTTGCTCCCTGTAAATTGTACGTTTCTGAATTCGGCTTTTCTGAAATATGAATCTTCAAATTGTGATTGTGTTAAATGACTGTTTTCAATTACTGCCTTCAGCATTCCCAATCTTAAAAACGAAGATGCTGAGATGTTCACATCTGATATTGTAATTTTGTCCTGTTGCTGATCCGAAACCAACAATAACGTGCCATTGGAAGGCAGGTCTTGAATTTTAGTAGATTTTCTGGACAATTGAATATCTGTCATGCCGGCTCATCGTAATTTTTATTTTTTGTCGAACGTCAAAAATCTGCCGATTCATTCGGTAGCATTTTTCTAGTTATGTGTTTCTGGAATATTTGCTTCCTCTGCTGATATAATTATCTTATTTAATTCTTCTATCATATCCTGAATTTTTGAACTCTCTTCATTGGAAATAGATTCATCAATTTCAACTTTAGGTCTTGTTTTTGAATAAACATGGCCAAGAGCAATTTTTATTTAAATTTATGGTTTTCTAAAGAATAATCAGCAGACAAAGATTTAATGATATAAGCTATGATATAAAAAACAAGAAGGAATATTGAATTAATCAAAGTACCCCAACTTAAAATATTATTAATTGAAAACTTGCAGTAATAAGCAATAAAAAGAACTATATAACAAACAAGTACTTCGCATGTAAGAATAGTTAAAGTTGAATCGTAAATTAAAGCAATTCTTCTGGGTTTTTTAATTAATTCTTTAATCAAATCCTGCAAGATATTATCTGCAACTTTGGAAACAGTGCCATTTTTAATAAGGATTTCTATATAGCAGTTTATTAATTCTTTTGAAGGTTCATCATTGTTATGTTTTGCAGAATATTTTTTAATATAATCATTTATATAATATTCTTCTAGCATTCCAATAACAACTGACCGAAAGTTAGATGCAATTTCTTTTGATATTTGTTTATAATCCAAGTTTTTGACGCTGCTCATCTGTAAATTCTTTATCAAGATTTATTGTATTAGCCTGTATTCTTTTTTCAAAAAAATCAGCTAATTCTTTATTGTTGATATCTTTCTTTACTCCATGAATACTTTCAAACTCCTTAAATTCATTATCTTTGTAAAGCATGGTATGGACTATTTCTTTTTTATTATGGTATTTTGAATCTTTTCGGTCTTTATATCCCTTTTTAGGGACAGGTTTTATTTCATTAATAACAAGCTGGCAAATTCTCATTCCAGAAGTTAATACAATTGGGAATGATCCAAAATTATTAATAGCTATAGTAAGCCTTCCTTTGTATCCCGGATTAATATAACTTGATATTCCAACATTAATTCCTGCATAAGAAAGACTGTTTCTATTTTGTATATGACCGTTATATTTTTTAGATAATTTTATAAACTCTTTAACTTGAGCAAGAATAAATGAATTCGGTTGTAATACAAATTCAGTTATATCTTTATGTTCAAAAAAATTTACATATTCCTTTGTATATGCATGAACCGGGTTAGTTATATTTTTTTTGGGAACTCTAATTTTATTAAAAAGTGTTAAATCGATAGAAGAAGGCTGTATATGTTCTCTTATAAAAGGAGAAATACTGATTTCTTTATCATAAATTTTTTCTAAAATCTTATGGTCAGGAAGTAATGACATAATTCACCTCCGAGTGAAAAATTAATATAAACTCCATTATAATATATAATATAATATAATATATGAAAAAAATCTATTTCAAAAAAATAAAAAGAAATGGTTTTTTACATTTCTTTTATTGTGTCGTGGAGGGTTTTGTTTCCCTTTTTTTTTATTACAAATTATACAACTCAAAAATATATTGTCAATTGATTGTGGTATTATTAAGCCTGCATTAAAAGTACTACAAATCATTTATCCTTGTTTTTTTTGTTTTTGACGCTATAATTAATATTGAGCTAAGATTTATCTTAGTGAACCAAAGGAGACGCGCTCGAAAGGGCGCGGGGCTCCCGTCCTAAATCCTCAGCTTCTCAAATTTTTTTATTTTTTTATCAAATCTCTTTTTATCCATAGGCACAAAAAAAACGGGGGCAACGCCTTTATAAGACTGCCCCTTATTCCTCAACAGGTGTTTAAACCTGATTTAGTGCTTGACCGATAATTGTGCAAACATTTTATTACAAAGTATTTGCACGACAACAATTTTAGCGAAATTAGTGCAATAAAACCTTAAAATAACCATTCAAAGGCTATCATATTTATCAAAAAATGCTATATTATAAGTAGTATAAGATGTTTTACTAATTAATCGGGGTCGTTGTTAGATAAAATTTTGCATAATAAATAGGATATAATAATAGCCTTCGATATGGAAGGCTTAAATGTTTAAAAATATATAGTTTTTATGGTTTTAAATATTTTATTTGATAAGAACCATCGCACAGAAATATAACCATTAAAAAAAAAGAGAAGGTTCTTTCTGGAGGGATCGCTACCATATAACATTAATTGAGAATGACTGAAAGATATAGCTGTTTCTAAACCTAGTAACAAAAGAAGGTTATCACAAATAGGTTTTAGTACTGATTCAAATTATACGATTAAAGAAGAGATTCCGGTATATTCCTTGAAAACTTCTAAAAGAGAAGCAGCATATTTTGCTAGAAATATTAAATAGCTAATTTATGTTAAAAATTAACAGTTTAAGAGAAAAATAATAAAATATAATTATCTATCTAATTTATTATTAGATTATTAGTTAACAACGACCCCAATAAATGCTCTAAAAGTGTTTTTATCTGAAGCTGAATGCTGGAATACGGGAAAGCAGCAGTGAAAATATGTCCACTTATCATTTTTTTCCTGGATAACCGATAAATTATTTGATATACGACTTGCACCTTCTGGTAATAGGGGTAATAGTTCCTGCATAAGAAAGACCTTTGTTTTTTAATATTTTTTGGTCGAAATACATAAATAAAGTGTCTTTCTTATTT
>JAIPEV010000135.1 GCA_021736965.1 Halanaerobiales bacterium
ATCCCCATACTGAAACCGATGTGAAAGTTGGTATCGTTTATTATAACCGGTCTTTCAAATATAGTATTTATCATTTCAATATATTTATTTAATTGAACTAAATCAGAATTCCTTTCAACTAGTATTAGAAACTCATCTCCACCAAACCTGGAAATAAAAGTGTTCTTTTCTTTTATCTCCTCGAAATTATTTGCAATTTCTAATAAGACCTTATCCCCAAAAGCATGGCCCATTGTATCATTTATCTCTTTGAAGTTATCGAGATCAATAAAGATTACTGCCCCTTTTTTATCAGCTTTGAGAACTGAACTTAAATGTTCCATAAAGTTCCTTCTATTTGGTAAGTCTGTTAAAGAATCATGGTTAGCAATATAATTGATTGAATCTTTCTTTTCTCTTAGTTCAATAAAATAATCCTGTGCTTTTGCTAAAACATTGTTAACAGATTCTACTAAGTAATTAAATTCACTATTTTTTAAACCAGGCAATCTATAATTTAAACTATCCTCAATATCAATCTTTCTAATATTATTATTAAACTGTAACAATGGTTTGATCACATAGATGTTTTGAAACCATAAAAATATTATGGTTACTAAAAGAGAAGTGATAATCGCAAATATAAAAGACATATATAACTGGCTAAAGGCTTCTGTATAGTACTTAAGAGGGGTGAAACTTGCTAATATCCAATCTGTATTTTTTATATTAGTATATGTAAAAAAGCCCTTTTTTTCATTTTCTGTAATATCTTCAGTGATAATTCCATCAATCTTTTTTCGCTTTATATATTGATCGTACTTATCTTCTAAAACTGGAAGACCTTGTTCTAAACTGTATTTAATATCTGGATGGGCTAATACATTATTTTGACTATCTATTAACATAAAGTAACCATCTTCAATAATGCTTTCTTTTTCTACAAATGAAATTATTGTAGTAATTAAGACATCACCGGCAATAACTCCTAAAAAAGTATTATCATTATTACTATAAACTGGAGCAGCAACAGTTATTATTATGTCATCCCTACTTGCATTAATAAAAGCCTTTGTATATACTAAACTATTCTCAGCCACAGCTTTTTGATACCATGGTCTGTCTCTTAGATCAAAGCCTTCCGGCATTTGCCAACCACTGGCATTAATCATCCTATTATCAGGAGTGCCAAAATATATAGAAAAGAAACTTTTATTTTGATCAAGCAACTCTTTTAAGTAATCAAGGATCTGCTGTTTGTTACTTTGATCCATTGCAATATAGTTTTTAGCATCATTAATTAACTGAGCTCGATTGTTTAACCAGTTATTTATTTTTTCGTTCAATAAATCTACATTGGTTTCTGTAATCTGTCTTGTATTTTTTTCAAGTATCTGGTTATTACTTCTGTACTGAAAGTAAAAACTAAAAGAGATAACAGCCAATACAATAAAAGCCCAGATATAAAACTTCTTAGAATTTTTCATAGTTACACATCCCTAAAACATTATTAACTGATTGAAGTAAAACTTGTTTGAGTTTACTTTTTATATAGTTTATATATATATTGTAATAATAAGCATTAATGAAAATATAAAAAGCGCTATAATAAAATATACCCAATTTTTTCTATAATCGAAAAACAATCTAAATCCACCAAATATAAATGTATTTATTATTTTATTTCTATACTTATTTAAAATAACCTTTAATATTAGTTAAAGTAATCAGCTTATAAATTATAGTTCGAAATATTTTTTTATAAAAAAGATTTAATAAAAAGATCTAAATTAGGATACTCAACTATATCAACATCATATTTTTTTAAAGATTTTTTTAGTTCTTTTTCATGTTTTTTAACTAAGTTTTTAAACTGTTTAAAGCTCTTTTTATTTATTTCATCTATTAATTTAGGAAACTCAAAGTTCCAATACTTATCATTCAATAAATTTTTTACCTCTAATTCAATTAAATGAGCTATAAAATATAATTTTATGAAGCCTTCACTGTCACAGGCCTGCTTTAATTTATTATAGTTCGATTTAATTTCCTCATAGAAGCCCTTTAAATTCTTATCATTAAAATTAGCATTCTTTTTTTTAATTTGACGACTCAACAGTTTATCTACATCTTCAATAAGTCGCTTTAATAGATCTATCTTAGTTGATAAGTTACTGCTTTTTATTACTTTAGTAAAGTTTTCAATAAAGTTTTTAGGTAATTTTTGATAGTCTTTAACTTCATCTTCTATATTATATACTCCCTTTTTTAAATAAGTTAAATTGATATATGCAATAGAATTAGTAAGTAATTTTAATATTTTATAATAGTATATCTTTTTATCTTGAGCCTTTTTTTGACTGTACTTAAGGTCAAAAAATATTGCTTTTGCTTCATCTAAGAACTGAGTAGCTTTATTTATTAGTTTCTTTTTCATCTCAGGATTAGAATCTACATTTTCAATCTTTTGTTGAAGGGTTTTAAATCTCTCTTTATCTTTTATTTTATGATAATAGATTAAAACTCCTTTAGCTATTATTGAAGCAATATTTTCTTTAAAGTTAGCAATTTTTTGGGCTCTTTTCCATGTTAGAGGCCAGAGATCATAACCAATCCCATCAATTATAAACTGTTTATTCATCTCAAATCCTTTTTTTGTTTTTGGGATAAAGAAAAAATCAAGATCCGATTTTGCGTGTGTTTCTCCCGTAATATAAGATCCATAGCAGACAAGAACTGAAATGTCGTTTTGATAATCTTTTTTTATCTTTTTTAATAAGGTTTTTAAGATAAGTTCTTTATCCTCTGGCAGATTTAAAGCACAAATTTTCATGTTATCCCTCCAACGGTTATTTCAAAATACTAGATGTATATCTGGATAGTTATCAGAAATCAATTTATCTTTAGCTTCTTTATATCTTTTTTTATACTGTTTAGTTCTTCTTCTACATCTTTTAACTTTTCAGGTTTATCTCCATATACCCAAATAGGCACAGTCTGACCAGTTGAAGATTCTCCTTTCTCTTTTCCTAATAAGAAATGATATCCCCCATTATAAAAGTCTATTCTAAATCCGTCTTTATAATAGTTTTTAACTATTATATTAGAGTTATCAATTAATGTACCATAAGTATTGTAATCACGATTGGCAGGGATTGCCTTCCCCCATAACAGAATATCCTCTTGATTTCTATCGATCATCTCTCCTTGAATATTAAAACGAGGATTTTCTTTTCTTAATTGGTCTACCTTTGTTTCTGTTTCTCTATATTGATAATTTAAATTCAAGATCTGTTCTTTATTATTAACTGAATATAGATCTAGAATCGAATTTAGTTCTTTCTGTAAAGAGATAATAATCATCTTCTTTATTATCTCTTCTTTGTATTTATCAGTATAAAAGTGATTTCTAAAAAGTTTAATACTGTTTAAATCATAGACATATTCAACTGCATTTTTAGCAATCTGTTCTTTCTGATCAGGAAAACTATTTTTTACCTGAACAGCTTTTTCGATACTATTGATTTCTGCTATTGCAGTATTAACAATCTTTTCTTCTATGTTAGGAAACTTTGACCTTGCATTTTCTAAATCTAGAACTGTTTCTGCCTTCTTAAGATAAATCATCCCTGCTGTTTTAATTATGTCTTGATCATTAAACACTTTTGTTATTTGTAAAAGTTCTTCTTTATCTAATTTATTTAACAGTTCTCGATCTGTTTTATGTTGATTACCAAAGATATCTTTATATACTTTAAGATTTTTTATATTGTTAACTAATTGAAAAGCTTTTTCTATTGAATATTTCTTTAATTCAGGATATCTGCTTATTACTTCGTCTAATCGATCTATATCTGTAATCATATATACTTCAACTTTAAAGATGCTTTCTAAAGTCCATTTATGATCTCTTTTCATAGCAGGAAAGATCTCTTTAAACCTTAACGCGCTTTCTAAATTATCTACATAATAAATTGCCATATCTTCTGCTTTTTCTCTATATAAATCAGGAAACCTATTAAGTGCCTCTTCAATTTGATTTAAAGAAGTACTTTTTATCAAATACATCTTCTTAATATCTATCAATCTTTGATTAGGAAATATTTCTGTCAATTTATATAACTCTTCTCTTTTTAATATATACTCTAATCTATTAATTATTATATTAGCAAATTTGTCATGCTGATCTAAATCATTAAATATCTCTTTAAATATTTTAGCAGTTTGATAACCATCAACATAGTTGGTTGCTTCACTCTTTAATGAGTAAACTATAGAACTATGATCTGCCTTTTTTACTTTTTTTCTTATTTCATCTAATTTTTCTCTCTGATCAATATTTCTGTTTTTTTCGATTAGTTCATCCAGTTCTTTTAAAGCACTACTATTAAATGAGTCAGGAAATATCTTGTTATATTTTTTTAAAGTACTAAGATCATGAACAAAACGTAGTGAGTAATCTTCGGCTCTTAAGTCTGGAAATATTTTTAGAGTTTTCTCTACCTCTTGAAGAGACTTACTTCTATTTAAATAAATCCTCTTTATATTCAGTTCTATTTCCCGATTTTCAGGAAAAAGATTATAAAGTTCCAAGAGCTCTTCTTTTGAATAAGTATAATATGGTAAATTACTGGTTACTGTATTCATGTATTCTCCATATCTGTCAGGAAACATTCCCTTATATATTTTAGCTGTTTTTATATCATATACTAAATGGGCTGCTTTTTCTCTTAAGTTAATTACCTTCATATATTCTCTATCTTCTTTAGCTTTTTTAACTTCTTTTCTAATCTCATCAAATCTCTGTAAAACATTTTGTCCTGTTACTATAGTAGTTAGACTGAAAATTAAAACTTTGACATCCTCCCCGCCCATTCTAAAAAACATCATGAACGAGGATTCCTAAAAGAAACTTGCACCGAAACTTTTCTTTTTACTACACAATGATAGTTTCGGTATTAGGCCATCGAGGCCGTCACGAGGTTATCGAATGATTAAAGGACAGTCTGTTTCCAGTAGTCCAATATGACTTCGATTTTAGGTTGTGCCATCAACCCTCTTAAGATAGCCAATTATACATTTCAATAGTATAATTCTAATTAATAAATTAGTATAGGCACTTAAGCACTTAGACTATTACCATCTAAGCAGATTGTTGTTTAAAAGTATGAAGAAATTTTTCTGCTATATTTCTAGCAGCGTTTAAATCAGAATGAATATGATTACCACAACTGCAAGAATATAAATTGCCATTACGATTAGTTTTTTTAACTTCACCACATTTAGAACAACGCTGGGAAGTGTACTTTGGATTTATATATTCCACTTTAATCCCAGCCATTTTAGCTTTATAGTCAATAAATTGTTGAA
>JAIPEV010000136.1 GCA_021736965.1 Halanaerobiales bacterium
ATTGTGAAACAAAAGGTGATAAATTAAGTTTATAAATATTTCTATTTACTGTTATATTAGCCTGCATAACATCTTCATCAATATCGTGGTCAAAGGTAATATTTTTAACCCAATCATAATTTTCTAAATCTGATATATTAACAAATACACCGTCTGCATCTTCAACATAAACTCTTTCTACTTCTTTATATCTACCGGTATCAATAATTTTCTTTTCTTCCGGTTCCATGAAATATGCAAAAGTTTCTTCTGCTAATTTTCCTTTCAAAGAATAATTACTACTATCAGTACCTATTACAAAGTTAGAAGCACCAATAAACCAGTATTCATCTTTGAATAGATTTTTGTATGCTTGCAATAAATTACTTTGTGCTATCTGTGAATTTGTTGAACTAACAGAAGGATTCCACGGATGATAACTTGCTGATTCAACAGATGGTACACCCAATTCACCAAAGAATATTTTTTTGCCGTGTGTTTCCCAAAAGTTTTCTACTTCTGCAAATACATCCTGTTCTCTGGCAGTTGCTGTTACTGTTGTGCTTCTTAATCTATCCTCTAAAGTGCTAATAGAAGGTTCTGTATTGCTTTCTTCTGTTAATTCAAAATAAGCTGATATTGAAATAATATCTAAATTATCAGCAGAAAATAAACTGTTAGATAATTTGTTATTATAATCTTCTGTTGTACTACCAGAACCTGTATCCCATACTGCTGTTATCCACCAATTAGTACGATAGATAATCTTACCACTATAATTTTTTGTATCTCTAACATAATCAAGAACATCTATCCATTCAGTAGAATTAGGTTCTATTTTTTCTAAATTTGAAGCTACATTAAATCCCCATATATCATAAGTATTACAAATATCATCTACTAAAGTACTTAATACTGATTTGTAATTTGTAAACCATGTAGATACATCTGAAGGGTCCCATTCTGTTTCTGAAACTGTACCACCATCTATCCACGGGTATGCTTCTAATATTACAAATATATTATTATCTTGTAATTCTTCAATAACTGTTATAGCTTCACTTTTAGAAGTTGCATCAATACTCATAGTATTACTTGTAGAATCAGCAGCAGTAATTTTTACAGGTACAGTTACAACATTTAAATTTAATCTATCTACATAATCCATTATGTTACTAATATTACCACTTGCCATATTTGTTACATCTATATTTCCTGATTGTAATTTCATTATTTTTATAATTCACCTCAAATCTTAAATAATACGGCATAAAATTAACCACAGCTTTAACTGTGGCTAAATTAATAATTTGTTTTTTATATATTTTTATATAAGAAAGCACCCTTCCGGGTGCTAATTATGATATATTAAATTTGTTATTAATTAATGAAATACTTTTCTGTAGCTATGCTCTATATCCGCCTGATTGGTGCGGGCATAGCACTGGGTTGTAGCCGGATCGGTATTACCAAGCAGCGCTGGTTCTTTAATTAGCCCTTTTCAAATCTCTTGTTAAAAAATGTTCACAATTTATTATTCTGGCTATAGTTCTATGACTACAGTTATATTTACGAGCTAAATCATAATGAGAGTTATCGGTTTCATGATAAAGTTTTATAATTTTTATAGCCTGCTTAAAATTTGTAATCGGACTATTTTTGTGAACTCCTCTCATTTTTTCTAATTCTTCTTTTGTATGTTTTTTACCATAAAAAGGATGATTTTTCCCTTTTCTTTTATTCCATGTTTTGTGTCCTTTTAAACTTTTTCTCATTTTTTCTTTGACTTCTTCTGGCGTTTTTTGCCCAGTTCTTGGATGATCTTCACCTTTTCCCAAAACTCTCCCTCCAACATGTTCGTTATAACCTTCACTATGAAAAGTATTAAATTTATCTATCCAGTATTTTTCTCTCTGGTCAACTTCTTCTATATCGCATGTCTCTAATATTTCCATTTTAAAATTCTCTTTACCATATTTTTGAATAGCTTTAGTAATTTTCTGTCTATCATTATCACAACATAAACCATACCATCTTCTTTTAGGATTTTTAGTTTGACCAACATATTGTAAACCATTAACTAAATTAGTAACTACATAAATATATTTTTGCATTATTATCCACCTCTGCTAGTAGATTTCTGCATAAAAATAACAGGCAACCAGTGCAGATGCTGGTTTTCGGGAGCGACCCTAGCCTGTTGTAAAATTTATTAATCTTTGAGTGCAGGATGTTCATTACTATTGTTCTACTTTCTTTGATTCAAACTAGTAATCTTATCAGCTTCTTCTTGAGTAATTAATCCTTTGTCAGCTGCATTATTAATTCTTGCTTTGTCAATTTTTCCCATTATCCAGAGATTTTTCAATAACTTATACATTATATCCCCACACTTTCTACAATAGCTTCTTCTACTGCCTCTAATCTTTCTTTTATAGATGGTTCATTAGGAGTATTTTCTTCTTCTACCCCTGCTTGAAATATCATATCAAAATTATTTTCTATATAACTTTCTAAATTATTTCTCTCTATTAACTCAACTTCTACTTCATCATACTCATATAGTGTGTCTGTACTTCCATCTTCATTTTCTATGGTTTTTTCAGATATATTTTTTCTTAATAAGACTATTGCCATACCATTTTCAATAGTTTTAATTTCATAACTATCAGGTTTTACACTTCCTTCTACTTGCATATATTATTCACCCTTTCATATTCTTTGATTTTATTTTTTAATGGTTCAATATATTTCTGTTTTAAGTTATAACTATTGCACCATTTTAACCATCCTTTATAAGAATTAATACTACAATAATCATGAAAATCTAACTTATCCTTTTCCCATAGCTTCCTCATTTTGCGTTTAAATTTCTTTGTTGTAGATTTTCTTAATAGTGTATAATTACCAAAACTCCTGTAACCTAAAAAATCTACACCTCTTACATAAGTGGGGAATACCTGCCAATCTCCTTTAATTCTAAGTTTGAGGTTTCCTTTTAAATAATCATCAACTTTTCTTTTTAATTTATGCAAAAATTCCTTATTATGATGTAAAATTACTATATCATCCATATAACGAAAATAATTACTACATTTCATTTCTTCTTTCATCCAATGGTCAAAATATGCAAGATAGATATTTCCACTCCATTGGCTTATATAATTACCTATTGGTATACCTACGTCTCCTTCTGTACTGTCTATAATCTCATCAAGCAACCATAATAAATTAGGGTCTTTAAATATTCTTCTGTATATTTGCTTTAAAATTTCATGATTTATCGAAGGGTAATATTTCTTTATATCCATTTTAAGACAATATTTAGTAGCTTCTCTATCTTCCATAGCTTTGTGTAATCTTTCCAACCCCAAATGTATACCACGATTAGGTATAGCTGAATAAGTGTCAAGAATAAGTTTTTCTTTTAACATCGGTTCAATCACAAGCATTATAGCCCATTGTGCTATTCTATCTGGAAAATAAGGTAATTTATATATTGTTCTTTGTTTTCCATCATCATTAATTTCTTTAATAGTGTATTCTGAAGTTTGATAGGTTTTATTTTTTAGTCTATCTTGTAATTCTTTAAGGTAATATTGCTCATAACTTTTCATATTCTGTATCTCACTATAATGCCTTTTACCTTTTTGTGCGTTGTTATGTGCTTTCTCTAGTATAGGCGTTGAATGAATATATTTATATAAGTTTCCATATTTTTTAGGAATAATACCATTCCTTTCTGCTTTGTGATAATAAAACCAAACTTTCGAGAATTAACCTACTAATATGGTTATGGGTAAATCGTCTATATTTTGGCAAGAGCCAAGGCAAATAAATTCTATATTTTATATCTCACCTTAAAAACATTTTAATATCACAAAGTAGGTGAGTGGAAATATTACGATTTGAATTAGAAGTGACATTATTCAGATTCAAATAGCTAACACCTGCTTGAGAGCCATTATTCCAATTCCTGCCGACATGAGCGATCAAAAAATGAATTTATTTGCCTATAAACAATTTATAAAGTAAAATATCTATATTTTTTAATTAATATAAAGCAGGCGAGCGGAAATACTACGAATGGAAGCAGAAGCGACACGATGCAGATGCAAAGAGCTAACACCCGCCTGAGAGCCATGATTCCAATACCCGCCGACACGAGCGATATTAACTTCACCACTATCATGCGACCATTGATAATCACATAAATAACTAGAACTTCCACCACTAGTGCTTTCTCCAATGAACCCAAAATCAAAACCATTATAATAAGATATATTATCTATATACCCACTAGTATTAATAGGTTGGGTGTGTATATGAGTATATCCATTTCCATCATTATTCCAATTATTAATATCAGATTCAAAATAATATCCATCATCTTTAATGAACAGTCCATCCATAAACTCCCATATATTACCAAAGGGATTTTCTATACCTCTGTAACTACAAGCATAAGTTTCAGTAGCACCAGTAGCACCATTTTCAAGACTTGATATTACTACTTCTCCACTATCATTCCCAAGACTTGATGTATGTCCTGTATTCTGACTATGATTACCACTTCCAGAATCTAAATTAGTAATTCCTTCAGAAATTGTACTTTGGATATTCATATTAGCATATTCAATATAATATAATAATTGAATTGCACTTCTAGTTAGGTAATCTTGTTGTGTCCATCCTGTTCCCCGATTTGTTGCCAATTGCCTAGCCTCTAGTATATCTAAATGGTCATTATTGCCTGATATGGGCTGCAAATCAGCCACTGAAGCCATAATGTCATTGCTGTAATCGTAAGTTATTCCATCTCCAGCGTAAGCTGAAGCCGAATTATCGAATATAGTTGCTTCATAAGCACCGATGTAAATAAAATCTTTTTCTTCACCATCCCGAACGAAAGCAGGATGAACATCAAAACCTGTTTTTTGTTGATTAGATACATACCATCGTGTAACTTCTTCTCCACTTACACTTAATTTTTCTACTCTATAATAAAATTTTGGTATTTCTACCATAACCTGACCATTACTACCATCTTCAGCATAAGTTGGGTCACCATAATAAGCATTAACTGTACCATCATCGGCAAGATTAACTCTTCTCATTCCTGCCCAAGGGTATATATTATCAAAATCAGATTGAGATAATCCACTAGCACCTTCTAATCTAGTCATCATATCTGTATTCCAATTTTGTTCTACACCATAAATATAACCTAAATCATAATCTTGTATATTCTGTTGTATTAATTGATTATTAATATTATCTAATTTTTCAGCTAACTGTTGTGATTGTATTTTTAATTCATCATCAACTTCATTATATGCAACATTACTCCCAACTTGTT
>JAIPEV010000137.1 GCA_021736965.1 Halanaerobiales bacterium
AAGAAAATTTATATACTGAAAAAAACTCAGGTTGGTATAATCCCATGAGTTTTTTGTGGATTTCAGAATATAATTTAATTGATAAGGTAAATGCATTAAAAGGAATGATTAATACATTTAACATTATGTATCCTCAAATACAGAGTATAAATTTTAATAAACTAGTCACCAAGTTAGAAGTACCGGTTTATTATTTAATAGGAAGACATGATTATACTTCGAAATTTATTAAAGATTATTTTAATAAGTTAGATGCTCCATATAAAGAATTAATATATTTTGAAAATTCAGGCCATGGTGAAATTTGGTCTGAAGTTAATAAATTTATAGATATAATGGTAAACAAAGTATTAAACAATTAAAATATTTTTATTTGTTTTAAATTAATTCGATTTCAAAAATAAGTGGCCACAGTTTTCCTGTAATATATATCGTATCTTTCTCTTTATTATAAGCAATTCCGTTAAGTACATTAAGTTCATATTCATAATCATTCTGATTAATAATATTGCTAAGATCAACTACTCCTGTGATTTTTCCATCTTCTGGTTCAATAATAACAATCAGATCCTGATACCAAATGTTTGCAAATATTTTACCATTAATAAATTCTAGCTCATTTAAATTTTTTACTGCTTTATTATTTATAGTAACTTCTATTTTACTTTTTATTTCATAGCTATCTTTATCTAAAAAGAATAGGTTAGAAGTTCCATCACTCATAATTAACTCATTATCATTGTCTGTTAAACCCCAGCATTGATATGGAAATTTATCAATTTTCAATAGATTGATCTCTTTATCATAAAGGAATATTGTTTTAGATTTCCAGGTGGCTTGATATATTATTTCATCAACTATGGTTATACCTTCTCCGAAGTATTGTTTAGGTAAGTTAAATATCTTTATGATTTTTCCAGAATCAATATTTATTTTTCTCAGACTGGACTTTCCATTAAGGCCTGTACCTTCATAAAATATGTCATCTTTATAGTAAAGACCTTGTGTGAATGCATCTATGTCATGTGGGAAAGTATTTACTATTTCATATGAATATTTTTTTATTTGACCATGAGAAACAAAAGTGAATAATATTATCAAAATACAAGTTAATAAAACTGTTTTTTTCATAAAAATATCTCCTCTTATAGTTATTATCAATTTTCTTATTTTATATTATATAACATCCAATAGGAAAAAATCCAAAAATTTTCAAAGATCAGTTCTGTTGAATTATAGATTAATTTTTAATATACTAATCATAAGTAAATATTAACCTATCTTTAATGGGGTGATAAAAATCAGTAATGTAACAATAGCCTTTTTATTAACTTTATTTGCAGGATTAGCTACAGGAATCGGTAGTTTTCTTGCGTTTTTTACTAAAAAAACTAATACTTCCTTTTTATCTATATCTTTAGGATTTTCTGCAGGAGTTATGATATATGTTTCATTTGTAGAAATATTAGCTAAATCTCAAGAATCTTTAGTTTCATATTATGGAAATTATTTAGGAGAATGGTTAACGGTTGCTTCCTTTTTTTCTGGTATATTAATTATCGGTTTAATAGATAAAGTAATTCCTGAATATGAAAACCCACATGAGCCTAGATCTCGTGAAAAATTAAAAATAATAAAAGAAGATATAACTGATGACAAATTGGAGTTAAAAAGAATGGGTTTATTTTCTGCCTTAGCTATTGCTATTCACAATTTTCCGGAGGGTTTAGCAACTTATGCTGCAGCTTTATCTGACCCTGCCTTGGGTTTATCTATTGCAATAGCAATTGCAATTCATAATATTCCTGAAGGTATTTCAGTTTCTGTACCATTATATTATGCGACTGGTAGTAAGAAAAAAGCTTTTATTTATTCATTTTTATCCGGGATATCTGAACCTATAGGTGCATTAATTGGTTATTTTATTTTTAAATCTTTTTTTAATGACTTAGTTTTTGGAGTACTCTTTGGTGCTGTAGCTGGTATTATGGTATATATTTCAATTGATGAATTATTACCAACATCAAGAAAATACGGTAAAGAACATCAAGAGATCTATGGTTTTATTGTGGGTATGGTAGTTATGGCTATTAGTTTGGTTTTATTTTAAAAAAATATTTATAATAGTATCAATGGTCATTAAAAGAATTAATTATTTTTTTAAATAAGAAAGTCCCTTAACTAACTTACGCTAGTGAGGGACTATTTTTGTATTATAAAGTTATTTTTTATACTTAGACGGCTTTTGGTTTAGCTGGTTCAATATTAATTGTATTACCTCTTATTTGATTATTTTTCATTATATTGAGAACTTCGTGACCGCTAGCACTTGGTACTTCGACAAAAGTAAAGTTTTCATAAATGTCTATTACTCCTATTAGATCTCCTGAGAGGCTTGTCTCACCAGAAATTGCGCCAACGATGTGCTTAGGGGATATATTATCTCTCTTACCTTTATTAATAAATAACCTAACCATGCCTGCTTCTGCACCGGTATCACCAAAATTAGTTCTTTCTATTTTCTTTTCTTCTGCATTTTCTTTTTCCATTGTTTGTTTTAATAAGGCAGCAGCAATCTCTATAGCAGTATAGTCATTATCAATTAAATTTTCAATATAGTTTATATACTTACCTAAGTGTTTTTGATCAATATAATCCATTAGTTCATTTTGAATCTGTTCAATTTTAACTTGCTCAATATCATCTAAGGTAGGAATATTTTTTCTTATAATATTTTTTTTGATATATTTTTGTATATCTTTTAATTTATAGATATCTTTACCAACTATAAAAGTGAAAGCTTTGCCTGTATTTCCAGCTCTTCCAGTTCTTCCAATTCTATGCACATAGTAATCTGTATCAAAGGGAACATCATAGTTAAATACAATTTCAATATTTTCTACATCTATACCTCTAGCAGCAACATTTGTAGATACAAGTATTTCAATAATACCATTTTTAAATTTATTCATAACATGATCTCTTTGATTTTGATTTAGTCCACCATGAATTGCATCAGAAGAGTAACCTCTTGCCTGTAACTGCATATTGACTCGATCTACTTCTTTTCTAGTATTACAAAAAACTAATGATAGTTCGGGATTGTAAAGGTCAATTAAGCGTGTTAAGACTTTCAGTTTATTACCTTTACGTACTTCGAAGTAATACTGTTCTATACTAGGAACAGTCAATTTTTCATGAGCTACTTTTACAAATTTTGAATTATTTTGATATTTTTTACTCAGCCTTCTAATTGTGTGAGGTATAGTTGCTGAAAAGAATAAAGTTTTTCTGTTTTTAGGGATATCTTTAAGTATTGTTTCAATATCATCGATAAAACCCATATCTAACATAACATCAACCTCATCTAGTATTAAAAAGTCGATATGTTTTAAATTTAGAGTACCTCTTCTCATATGATCCATAACTCTACCAGGTGTCCCTATAATAACTTGAACTCCTTTTTTTAAGGCTTTAATTTGTCTACCAATAGATTGACCTCCATATACCGGTAAAGTACTGATATTATTTTTATATTTTGATAGTTTTTTTAGTTCTTCTGAAACTTGAATAGCTAATTCTCTTGTTGGACATAAGATTATGGCCTGAGGATTTTTGTTTTTTGGATTAATTGCCTCTAAAATTGGTATTCCAAATGCTGCAGTTTTTCCTGTTCCTGTCTGTGCCTGACCTATTATATCATTACCGTCCATTATTTTGGGAATAGCATTAGTTTGAATTGGGGTTGTTTCTTCAAATCCCATTTCTTCTACTGCCATTAATATTTCTTTTGAAATGTTTAATTCATTAAATTTAATTTTTTGCAAATTTATTTCACTTCCTTGTTTTAATTTATACTTTTATACTTTTATACAATACAATAAAAAACCCTGACCATTTATATAGTCAGGGATTAGTTGCTATATCTAAAATATTTTTTTTACTTTATAATGTAACAACATTTTCAGCTTGTGGGCCGCGGTCACCATCAACAACTTCAAATTCTACTTCTTGCTCTTCTTCTAATGTTTTATAACCATCATCTTGAATAGCTGAGAAATGTACAAAAACATCGTCTCCGTCTTCTTTTTCAATAAAACCATAACCTTTTTTCGAGTCAAACCATTTTACTTTTCCACTGTAAATCATTAAATAAATTCCTCCTAAATTTTCTTTCCGTGGGCATCTTATATTTTTTACCCAGCGAAACTAACTATAACACCTATAATTATTAAAGTCAAGAAAAATATTTTTGATTAGATTAAATGGTAGATTGTGATATAAAATGCCCGGAAGGATAAAATAAATAAACATATAATTTGTACTTCTATAATTTTAATCAAGATTTAAATTGTCATAGTCAATAGTTTTTAAAAAAATTGAATAAGAAAATATTACTGTAAAGTTTCATTAGGATTAGTCAGACATAAATTAAGATTTATGTAGTTCTATCAATGCTTATAATTGCAGTAATATCTCCATAACGTTATTGTTCTCATCAGCTTCATCTATAAGATCACTGTCATCAATACTAACTTTAATTGTGGTATCCTGATTTAATTTAAACCCTGTATTAAAACTTACACTACCTCCCGGGTTAATAAGTTCATTATTGGGATCAAAACTACTTTTATAAATATCTGCCCAGCTAATACCATCTTTTTTTAGGTGTAAAATTACATTACTCTCATTCCATAGATTCTCATCTATATTACCTCCATCAACATTTTCCAGTTCAATAATTATTTCATTTTGATTATTTAAACTTATTGCTTGAACTATTAGATCTGGTTTTGTATTTAAGTTTTCAATTTTAAAACTGGTATTTAATGGTATTTTTAAAGGTTCTATTTTAAAACCACCTTCTAGACCAGTACTACCAATTTTAATAACCATTTCGTTATTATCTTCATTTTCTTCGATCATTATATCATTATTATCAACAGTTACTTTTACTTCAGTTTCATTATTGATGTCGATTGTGTCAAAGGTATAACTAACCAGTTGATTTTGCTCCCTCAATATCATTTCCGGATCAAAGCCAGGCAGGGTAACTCCATATTTTCTGCCCTCGATATCTACAATTAATGTTACTGCCTTTTCACCCTTAAGGTGCCAGTAGCCCGCATTAATAATAGCACCTATATTTTTAATGTGCACTTCCAGATTATTATTGTGATCTAAGGTGACATTGTCCACTATTAAATCAGGATGTGTTCTTCTATATTTATCAACTTCTGGGTCAAAATAATGATGGCTACCCGGATATCTAATAATAAGAATACCTTCAACTTTGTGTCTAACCTGACTACTTATTCTAACTATATATTTACCATC
>JAIPEV010000138.1 GCA_021736965.1 Halanaerobiales bacterium
TTGGGAGCTACTATTTGGGAAGCTGGTATTGAAAAATATCCTATTCCAGCTCCTATATCAAGCAAATCTATATTTTCGGATACTAACATATTTTTCAAAGTTTCATGTGGGGGCATTTGCCTTTTTCTATCATCTGAATTAAGTTTATGCTTTTTTTCAGGATTAAACTTATAAGCCATGACTTCTCACCTCTTTAGCCAAATAATTTTTCTTAAATAAAAAAAGCCCTGCTAAGGGCCAATATATTTTAAATTTTAATACCCACCATTACCCTTGTTTTCAGCGCTATCATTTTTACCTTGATCTCCGGATTCTCCACCCTTGTTTTGTTGAGTTTGTTCCTTTTTCTCTTTAGCTTCCTTTATCTTGTTTTTTGCTTCTTCTGGAACAATATCTTCTCTATTGTTTATTATAAAATTTTGAATTCTATTTGTTAATTGTTCTCCTGTCCATTCTGTGTTTTCATTTTTAAATCCTTTTATAGAGGATGAAAGATTTTGACCAAAGTTTTCGCTTTCTGTATCTTCCTCTTCTTCATCCATTTGTAGATCATTTATGATAGCATCCATTTTCTCTTCATCAATTACATCTGCCTCTTTTAAATTACCTAATACAGTTTTCAATGCTTCTAACTCTTCTTGAGTAAGATAATCCAAATTATATTCCTCTAGATTCAATTCATCTGTTTCATGTTCATCAGCTTGCACCAAAGTTATAGGGACTAATAATAAGACTAGCACCAATGTCAAAGACAATATTTTAACTTTACTGTTTAACACTTTGCTTTTCCCCCTGATTTTTTATATTTTCTTTAAAAATTTTTTAACCTGTCTATCCCATTCCCGGGTTTGAATCTCTACTACAGATTTATTATTATCTTTACAACAAGTGATTTTTACATGGCCTCCACCACCACTGTAGCTTACACATTCTCCTTCTTTATTTCCTTCTAAACCTAAATCAGTTTCAAAAAAATCATTTGCTGTATCAAAAATATCTTTACATTCTTTTTTGGTTTTACGTTCATAGACCATAATGAAGACCTCCTTCTTTTTTTAAGAGGTACTTTTCAGTTTTCTTAATTATACTATAACTCATTTAAACATCTATTTATGTAAATAAATTACATTTTTATAAATTTAATTGTAATAATAATCATAAAAGAATACTTTCGGCATAAATCGATTCTGGATTCGAAATTAACTTCTCTGGATTTCCTTTTTGTACAATTTTCCCCTCTTTCAAAACAATAAGTTGATCAGCAAGTTTTAAAGCATCTAGTTTATCATGAGAAACAATTATAGTAGTAATACCAATTTTACTAATAATTTCTTTTAAACTATCCCTAATATTGTTTTTTAAATTAGTATCTAAGTTACTAAAAGGTTCATCCAATAGTAATATTTTGGGCTCAGTTACAAGAGCTCTAGCGAGTGCAGTACGCTGCTGTTGACCACCACTTAATTGATGGGGATATTTACCACTATGATCAACTAGTTCAACTAAATTTAAAGTTTCCATTACCATTTCATTTCTTTTTCTTTTTGATAAATGATTTATACCAAAACTAATATTTTCAAAAACTGTCATATGGGGGAATAAAGCGTAATCCTGGAAAACCATACCCACTTCCCTTTTTTCAGGTGGGACAAAAGTATTTTCATTATTCATTATTTTATTACCAATTACAATTACCCCTTTTTCAGGTTTTTCCAAACCTGCCAATAACCTCAAAATTGTACTCTTTCCACTTCCACTCTCACCCAATATACTAAGCGTTTGACCTTTATGTATATTTAGATCAAAGTCTTTTAATATAGTATCATTATTTTTATCATAATAAAAATCTATATCTTTCATAGTTACAAACATGATTTACCTTCCTTTCCTTTTAATATTGGTTAAGGAATACACTAAGATCACACTAATAGATATCAAAATTAAAGATAATATTGCTGACTCATGAATCATTTCATCATTAGCATATTCAAAAGCTCTTGTTGCTAACGTATTAAAATTAAATGGTCTTAATATTAATGTTAAGGGTAGTTCTTTTAATATTTCTATAGATACTAATAAAAAACCACTCATTAAAGCAGGTTTCATCATTGGTAAGTCAACTTTAAAAAATGTTTTAGTAATACCGTTTCCTAGTGTTCTTGAAGCTTCATGAAAATCAGTTCCGATTTTATTAAATCCAGATTCAACTGAATTAAATCCAACTGCTAAAAATCTAATTAAATAAGCAAAAATCAACATGAATATACTTGAACTTAATAGCAGTATATTATTTTGTCCTGTTAAAAATTGTATACCATTATCCATTTTCAAGAAAAATATCATAACACCAACTGCTATTACTGCCCCTGGAATTGAATATCCTAAAACAGCTATTCTAGCATAATTCTTAGTTAAAATATTTTCCTTTATTCTTACTGTATTTGCAATAACCACTGCTGATACTAAAATGATAAAAGCTCCTATTAAACTTACACCAATCGAATTAAGTACAGTTTTGATAATATTCATATTTACAATTTTCCCATAACTAATTATACTCCAGTATATAAGCTGTAATACTGGTATAATAAAACCTAAAGAGAGTACTATAAAAGCATATGAGAACATTAACCAGTTTTTCCAACCTGAAAGCTTTTTTGCCTTTAAAGGTTTCACTTTTGTAGTACTATAACTATATTGTTTACCACCTCTAGACAATCTTTCCAATAATAAAACTATAAAAACAAAACCCATTAAATAAACAGACAATCTAATAGCGGAATTAATATCTCCTAGAGAAAACCAAGTTTGAAATATTGAAGTACTAAACGTTGAAATGCCAAAATATTTCACAACTCCATAATCATTTAATACTTCTAAAACTACTAAAGTAGTACCAGCCACATAAGCACCTCTACTGATTGGTAGAATGATTCTAAAAAATATATCTACTGGGCTTTTACCTAGTGTTTTTGATACTTCTACTAGAGAAGCAGATTGTTTTTGTAAAAAAGCATGTGTGATTAAAAACACATATGGATATAAGAAAATTGTATATATAAATACTGCCCCACTTAAAGACATAATATCAAAATAAGATTGATTTAAAACTAAGTCAAAATTATTTCTTAAAAAAGTCTGTATAATACCTGTATAGTTTAATAAACCTACATAAGTATAACTACCAATATATGGGGGTACAGCTAATGGTAAAATTAAGCCCCATTTAAAGAAATTACTGAATTTGAAATCATAAGCATTAACAAACCAGGCCAGACTAACTCCGATTATTATACTGAATAATCCTGTGAAAAAAACTAATATTGCTGAATTAAAGACATAGTCTTTTAATAAGTACTTCCTGATATGTAACCAAGTATCACTAATCGGATTAAATAATCCCATTAATATAAATATACTGGGCATTAAAATTAATACAATTATAAAAAAACTTATCACAGACCATTTATTTGTAAAACCAATTTTTTTAAACATAAATTATTCTCCTTAAGTATTAAATAGGACAGTTTTTAGTCACTGCCCTATTATTAAACACTTTATTTCCAACCAACTCTATTAAATATCATGTAAGCCTTTGTATTATTTTCTCCTAGTTTTGAAAGATTAATATCTTGAGATTCAAATTCTCCCCAAGAACTGAGTAATTCAGATGGTTCTACATTAGGATTAACTGGATACTCATAATTTGCTTTAGCGAACATTTCTTGTGCTTCAACCGAACTAAAATATTCCATTAATTTAATCGCATTCTCTTTGTTTTTTGCATATTTAGTTAAACCAATACCACTAACATTAATATGAGTTCCTGTAGTTTCTTGGCTTGGAAAAAATATTTCAAGTTGTTTTGCTACCTTTACTTCTTCTGGGTTAGATGAATTAAGCATTTTTCCTAGATAATAGGTATTCATTATAGCTATATCACCTTCACCAGAAGCTATGGCAGTAGCCTGAGCTCTATCATTTCCCTGTGGTTTTCTGGCCATGTTGTCTACAACACCTGCAGCCCACTCAGTTGCCCACTCTTCACCATGTATTGCAATTAAGGAAGCTAAAAGAGATTGATTATAGATATTTGAAGAAGACCTAACAAGAATTCTATCTTCCCATTTTTCATCTGTTAAGTCTCCATAAGTAGATAATTCAGACGGATCTACTCTATCCTTTGAATAAACAATAACTCTTCCTCTAACTGTTAATCCAAACCAATAATTCTCTGTATCTCTTAGATTTTTAGGAATATTATTAAATAAAGTTTCATTTTCTACTGGTTGTAATAGACCTTTGGTTTTTGCCCTATGTAGCCTACCAGCATCAGCAGTTATTAAAAGATCTGCAGAAGTACTTTCTCCTTCACGAATAATTTTTTCAATTAATTCGTCTGAACCTCCTTTTAATACGTTAACCTGTATCCCTGTTTGTTCTTCAAATTTATCCAGGAGTAATTTGTCAGTATCATAATGTCTATTGGTATACAGATTTACCTCTCCCTCGGCTCCAATAACTATTGATGAAAATGCGAAAACTAATACAACTATTAATAAAATGTTTCTTTTGTTTAAATATTTCATTAAATAATCTCTCCTTTTTGATAATGATTTTCATTTGCAATCCCTATTATATTTAAACCTACCGTTTTTGTCAAGTTTAAATAAAAAAAGAGATGACCCTTAAATAGGACCATCTCATGAATATTGTCGTTATTTGAATAAATTTGGTGTTAAACTCTTAATAACATTGTTGCCATTGTATATCCTACTCCAGAAGCAGTTAGGCAAACTAAATCACCTTCATTTACCTCACCTTTTTCTAAAGCATCATTTAAAGCCATAATAATACAAGCATTGCCGGTATAACCATATCTATCCATTATATTGTGGGTTTTTTCCATTTCAATACCTAAATTTTTACAAGTTAATGCAATAGCAGACTTATTAATTTGTGTGAATATAAATTTATCAACTTCTTCAAGTTCATAGTCACTTTTATCAAGCATTTTTTCAATAATTACTGGCCACAATTCAGGGTTACGGTTCATCAATTCACCTTTCCAAAATGTTAAGTTTGGAGGTACGTCTCCCTCACCTTTTACATTTTCAACAGTCGCAGGAAATCTTGTTCCTCCAACATATACACCTAACGTCATCCATTGGTCACCATTACCAATGAAGTGTGAAGATAAAATACCTTTATCTGAGTCATCCTTTTGATAAATAGCAGCCCCTGCTCCATCGGAGAAAACACAGAAAAATTTACCTTTTTCCATATCAGCAAATTTGGTCATATTGTAAGCT
>JAIPEV010000139.1 GCA_021736965.1 Halanaerobiales bacterium
GTTACCATAACTTCCTTTCTTATTTCACTATCTATAAGTGGTATTGTAAGTGCAAAACTCCTTGATACCTTGGGTAGTATATTCCTACAATAGTCAATCGGTTTTCTGTTCTTTTTTGTCAGCATTATTATTTACACCTGACCTTTTAATGATTATAATACGTAGTAGATAAACAACTAAAATGCAACATAAAAAGATTATTAAATAGATAATATAATCTTTTTCACTAACACCATTGTTTTGACCAGTATAAATTGGTTCTATCTGGGGATAATCTTGACTAAAGTTGCTTAAAATATCGACTTGGTTTTTATCAGGAGGAACAATAAGATCGATAACCCTTGGTGCATATTTTAGATCATGATTATCTGGTGCAGCAAAAAACCAGGAGTTTTTATCTTCCCTTATACCCCTATAATGTCCATACCCAAATGGATCAAACCCTCCTATTAATACATAAAGATAAGAATTTTTAAGAGGTCCAATTTTTTCTTGAGCGACTTTTAAATTTATCTTATTATCTGAAACCTTAATAAGAGGATCTTTTATAACCCAGGGAACTTTATCTCCTGTTACCGAAAAGTCTATTACATCTTTATCTTTATCTTCAGGTTGATAAAGACTAATCCACCAGCCATTAATTTTTAAATACTTATCCCAGGCATAGTCAGGATTTAATCTTACCTGAGCCCCTACTTCAAATAAATCAAGTGATCCTCCTTTTTGATTATCAATATATAGATCAATTAAAGGAAGACTAAAACCATACCTTGAATTCCATACATCTATTAAGTTTACAAATTGAAATTCAAAGTTATAATAATCTTCGCTCTTCATTATTTTGAACTCTATTAAATCAAAAAGACTTTCCCCTTTTTTAAAAATTTCATTTTGTGGATATAGATAATAACCAGGGCCATAATCATCTCCTTGAGGATCAATAATTGAAAAAATTACCTCATCCTCTGCTTGAATTGAAACAACCACTGCTATAATAAATATTAATAAAAAGATAAAAGTTAGGTACTTACTGATTAACTTCAATATAGTCACCCCGGCAGATATAGTTTAAAGCAAATCATCTCCCATTGCCACTGCAACAGCTCCCAAAACACCGGTATTTTTACCTAACTCAGCTTTTTTTATAACTAAGTTTTCTAGATTAGGTTTTAAAGCTCTCTCTTTTAAACTTTCAACCATCTGATCGATAAAAAGTGATTCTGCACTCATAACTCCTCCACCCAATACTATTATTTCAGGATCAAATAAATTAACAACATTTGCGATCCCAACCCCTAATAAATTACCGGTTATTTTAAATATCTCAAGAGCAAGATAATCACCCTTTTTAGCGGCCTCTGCTACTAAAAGAGCATCAATCTTATCTAAATCTCCTTTACATAATTTATATATCAAATTATCCTTGTTATCTAAAACAGCATCCTTTGCTCTACGGGCAATAGCAGTTCCTGAAGCAACTGCTTCAAAACAGCCTTTATTACCACATCCACACTGATATACACTTTCAGGTACTAATGTCATATGCCCTATTTCTCCTGCATTACCCTTGCCGCCGTGGAAAATACGTCTATTTATAATTATTCCCCCACCAATACCAGTACTAATTGTAATATATACTATACAGTCTGCTTTTTTTCCTGCTCCAAAATAATTTTCAGCCAGGGCTGCTGCATTAGCATCATTTTCTAGTACTACATCTATACCATTAATCTCATTAAGAATTTTTACAATTGGAACATTTTTCCATGATAAATTTGAATTTTCTATAATGATACCTTTTTCATAATCTAATGGGCCCGGACTTCCAACACCGATCCTAATAATACTTTCTTTTTGTACCTCGCTTTTATCAACAACTTTATCAATACTTTCTTGAATATTTCTCATAATTACTTCTTGACCTAAATCAGCTTCAGTTGGTTTTTTAGCTTTTGATAATATATTTCCTTTTTTATCAGTTAAAGCTGTTAATATCTTTGTACCTCCAATATCTACACCGATATAGTATTTTTTCTTCATTTAAGGCCCAACTCCCCAATATCAATATTTTCATATTCACTACCCATTTCAATGCTGGCATTTAAAATCATAAGACTTAAAAAGTTTAATAGAAGTAAAGCCATTCCGAAACCTGTAAATATTAACACCGACGAAATTATTAAAACTATTAAAAACCAGATAAATGAAAAAACAATATTATCTAATGTAACTAAAAATGCATTTTTAAATACATTTCTAATTTTATTTTCTTTATCTAAGACAAGAAAACCCCAGAAAAAAGCCTGTAACATCGAAAAAAATATTATTATATATAAAACTAATACAGCTAATATTAACATAAAAATACTATCTACACCTTTTCTTAAAAAATATACTAAATCAGTAAAAAGTACTAGATAGACTAAAAATGTTAAAAGAAAACCTAAAAAACCTCTTTTAAAGCTTTTAAAAATATAACTAAAATAACTCTTTATTATAAAATTATTTGTCTTTAAATAATCATGACTAATTTCAAGACCAGCAATCAATAATGGTCCTAAAAATATTAAAGGAATAATTAATAAATAATAAAAACCTGTTATAAGGCCTATATAACCGAAAAACAAAGAAATAGTAGTTAAAATAAACCAAATAAGATTTATTATAGCAAATTTAAAAAGTTTTTCATATGCTTGTGCTGTCGACTTTTTTAATACCTGCCAGATCTTCATTTTATGCCTCCTGATCTTAAAATTCAAATTAATTATATCACTTATAATTTTTATTGTAAAGAAAGGTAAAGCCCCTTAATCAAGGGGCTAAAAAGTTTTTATTATATCCTAACTATTATTCATTATCTGTTCGTTCTTTGTGAATCGGCCAGGATTTTTCTTGCCATCTTGCAGCAAGTTCTTCTAATTGATTTCCTACCTCTTTAGATATTACATCCTCTGCTCCATTATGAGTAGGTTTAGCTTTAGATTCTTTTATAATTTTTCTTAAAGCTGGATTATTATCTATTATTGGACATGGTCTTAGTGAGTTTTCATTAAATGGTTGTCTTTTTTGGTATTCTTCAAAAAGTGGATTATTAAGTACTTCTTTTAGAGATTTTCCTTTAATATTATCTGTAGCAAAATGAACAAATGCACATGGCTCTACATCACCTTTTGCATTTATGTGAAAGTACCTTCTACCACCTGCAATACAGCCACCACTATAAGTTCCATCATTCCAAAAATCTATTAAAAATAAAGGTTTATTTGCTCTCAGTTCAGGCACTCGTTCAGCCATAAAAGCCCTCTGTTTAGGTGTTAACATCAACTCTAAATTTGGATCTTTACCGATTGGCATATAGTGAAAACTCCAGCCATAGACAGCACCTTTATCAATTAACATATCATAAAACTGATCGGTCTTAAATAAATCATATACATTGTCTCTAGTAGCAGTTAGACTAACTCCAAAAATTATACCTCTTTGTTTTAATCTGTCCATGGCAGCCATTATTTTATCATAGGTACCTTCTCCCCTACGTTGATCAGTATGCTCTTTAAACCCTTCTAAACTAATTGCTGGAGTAATATTACCTAGTTTTAACATCTTATCTGCCATTTGATCATCAATTAAAGTACCATTTGTGTACATCATAAATCCTACATCAGGATGTTTTTCAATTAATTCCATCAGTCTAGGATATACTGTTGGTTCTCCTCCAGAAAAAATTATGAAGTAAATTCCAAGTTCTTTCGCTTCATTGATAATTCGATCCATTGTTTCAAATTCAAGTGTATCTCCCTTTTCATATTTACCAGCCCAACAGCCTTTACAGTTTAAATTGCAAGCACTTGTTGGGTCCATAAGAACTGCCCAGGGAACGCCAAATCCCAACTCTTCACTCATCTTATACTGATAAGGAATTCCTAGAAGTGCAGAGTTTACAAAAAAATTCATCAGTAAACCTTTTTTATAGCTATCTGCAATCTCTGTTAGTTTTCTAATATACTGTTTTATTGTTGGATTTTTCTCATAGTTTTCCTTAATTGCCTTAATCTGTCTGTGATGTTTTTCAGAACTAGCAACCTTATCAGCTAAACTAAGTATTTTTAAAAAGTTTGCCTCTGGATCCTTGTCAATGTAGTTTAATCCCTTTTCTATTAGTTTTTCAGCAGCAAACTTCTTGGCAAAATTGAAATTAGCCATATAAATCCCTCCTTGATTTTATGACAACTGATACTGACTAGTTAACCTCACATCTATCTTTAATAAAAAATTACCTTACGGACTTTTAATTAAATATTAACTTATCAAGTATCAAAGCCACTCCATCATAATTATGATTAGGAGTTATAAAGTCTACTTTTTCTTTTATATCTTGTGGAGCATTATCTACAACAACACTTGTTTTTGCATAAGATAACATCTCAATATCATTATAACTATCTCCAATTGCAATTATTTGATTTGGGTTTATTTCTTTTTTATCTAAAATATGTTTTAAGGTTTTACCCTTATTGACACTCTTTGCTCCAATTTCAATGTAATAACTTTTTGACTTAGTTACTTCTAATCTATTATTATATTTATTTATTAATTTCTCTTTAAATCGATTTAAAGTATCTATATCATCTTCAATGACTAAAAGTTTAGTGGGCTCTTGATCTAAATGTTTTAAGAGATCTTTTACTAAAATTGCCTTAATACCGGATATCTTTTCATATCTTCTTTTATATTCATTATCTTGATCAACATATAGTTTATCATCCATATAAAGATTAATATGGACATTCATCATTTTTGCATCCATTATAATTTTTCTTGCAAGATTTATACTAACTGGTTTATGATATATCGTTTTATCACTTTTTATATCTTTAACCAATGAACCATTATATACAATTACTTCATTGTCAAGAGAAAGTTCTTTAAGATATGGTTTTGTTGAACTATACATCCGACCAGTCGCAATCATAATTTCTATACCTTTTTTTTGAACCATAGAGATAGCCTTTTTATTGTTTTCACTAATCTTTTGATTGTTATTTAAAAGGGTATCATCTAGATCAATCACAACTAATTTATACAATCTATTCTCATCCTTATCAAATATAATTTATATTAAAAGTAATGTCTAATTATTAAAGTTTCTCCTACTTTAGATTTTAATTCATTGAAAACAATATTTCAAGATTTAATTAAAAAATTTAGCTGATAGTTCAAATACCTTTTCCCTTAATTTTATTAATTTATCTTCATTATCAATATTTTTAAAACATTCAAAAATGTAATCACCGATTAATTGCAT
>JAIPEV010000140.1 GCA_021736965.1 Halanaerobiales bacterium
TACTCATATCATTTTTAATTTTACTTTTAGAAATAAAATCTTTATATTTTTCTTTATCTTTAAATCTGAAATGATAACCTTTATAAAAGTTTTTGCCCATTATTATTCATCTCCTTTATATCAATTCAAGTTGTTTTAACTTTTTACTTTCTTTCCTTCTTTCTTCATATTCCTTCCAACTTCTACTAAATTTATGATTAGCAAATGCTTCTTTTAAACCTGTTATCTGTTTTAATCTTATAACCTCATCTAATTCCATACCCAACTTGTTACATATTTCTTCTTCACTCCAACCTTTCTTTGATAATTTCAATACTATATCACTCATACCTCTTATTTGATGTGTTCCTCTGGCTCTGTTGTGCCTAATTGTAGAACCCATACGTTCATCTAAAGGTTTATCAATAACGGTAACAGGTATTTTATCACATTTTAATTTATCTTTTAATATAATATATCTATGGAAACCATCTACTACTATATACTGGTCTTTATTTTTATTATAATAAACTACAATAGGCTGAGTAACCCCATCAAGCTCAATAGATAATCTTAATAATTTCATCTCAGGAGAATGTACCACATTGGGATTATATTCATTAGCAATAACTTTTTCAGCTGGTACTAATTTTGCACCTAAACAGGGGAAATCAACTTTACCCATCATTTATCCACTTCCTTCCTCATAAAATAATAATTTTTAGTTTCTCTGTAAACTTTAAATCCTTTATTCTTATAAAACATAAATATTATATTATTTTTAGTAGCTAATTCAATAGGTTTATTTGATAAATTTTCTTTTATATATTTAAAAATTTTATTATTTAATTGCTTAAAATAACCATCATCCCTATATTCTTTTTCAGTAAATATATGATGTAATTTAATTTTATTTTTTAGTTCTTCAATTGCCATAAAGTTAATAATTTCATTGTTATCATTAAAATTTATAAACCATATATAGTTATCTTTATTTTTTATATATGGTAATTCATCTTTATACTCTGGTTCAGCAAAATATTTTCCCATTTTCTTATAGAAATTTTCATCACCAGTAGTATTTTTGAATATTTTAACCCCCATTTAATTGGTCCTCCTTCCACCTTTGTAAATCTTTGCCATAATCACCATCACCTAATATTTTTTTATATTTATCTTTTAATTTATTCAATCTTTCAACATCACTTTTTGTTTGACTAAAAGACAATCTTTTCATCCAGAAATCATTTTTTTCTATTGCTTGTGCTATACGTTGAAAAGAAGGGATATTTCTGCCTTCTTCATCTGTTTTACCTTCATCATAAAAGTTGTCAACTTCTATATTTTCTTCTTCCTCCCACCATTTCATAAACTTTTTAATTTTCTTGTAATAATGCTGTTCAAGTTCTGGTGCATATATTCTTATACTTTCAAGCAAAAATACTGCATACTGTTCCCAACTCATCTCATCTGGTTTCTCTGTACTCATATGACCTAATAAACTGGTTCTGGCGTATATATTACCAAAGTTAACACCATTAACCCTGTTTAATACCTTCTCCCATGTTTCCGGCTCTAATGCTTTATATTGGTCTAATCCATCTCTCTGGTCATCACCATAAGGTTGACATAAACGTTGCTCATAGATTGATAAACCGTTTTTATACATTAATTCATATATTTCATTAAACTTTAAATTAAACTTGCTTATAGCACCCCACACATCAGCAGCAGTCCAATCATATAAAGGATAAAAATTATATACTGGTATTGGCTTATCATTTTTTCTTATTTGTGTAGTATAATGTTTATCTTTATAAGAAGTTTTATCATCCCTAACTATGGTACGGAATCTATTTAAACTTTCATTTGACCTAATACCTATACCAGCAGCACTTTTACCAAACTGTTTATAATACCATTCAGCAAATAGTATAATAAACTCTTCAAATTCCATCTGTGGTCTAAACCAGTCCCATTTACAATTATTTTCATTAATTACCCATTTATTGTCCGGCATTTCTCTTACCCATAAATCTTTTTTATTCTTATTCCAGCATGTCCATTTAGGTTGCAACTGTGATACAGCGTTTCTAAGGCTGATAGGTAAACATATCCAGTATACTGTACCAATATATTCATCATTTTCTATTAACTCATATACATAGTCTATAGTGGCTTTATATTGTGCTTCTAAGTCAATATATAACATATCTATTTTCTTATTATGTTCTTTAGCTTTTTGCAATCCTAACTGCCACATTAATCCACTATCTTTGCCCCCTGATACACTAAAATAAATATTATCAAATTCAGTAAATATAAAATCATATCTTTCCATAGCTGCTTCATACACATTCTTTTTTAGATATTTTTTCGGCACTTCCTAACCACCTCCTGATATCATCTTTTTCTTTAAATTCATCTAATTTATTTTTAAAACAATTAACCAAATTTTCTTTTTTGCTTAAACTTTCTTGTATTCTTTCGTCAATACTATTTCTAGTGATTATATCTATAATGTGAACATTATTTTTTTGACCTGCTCTATGTATTCTATCTTCCGATTGTTTCCTTGTAGCCCAATTAAAATCATTAGAATAATATATACAATAATTACAATACTGTAAATTCAATCCAAAAGCACCAACTGATTTATTAGCAATTAAAAATTTAGTATTATTTTTAAATTTATCTAATTCAATATTCCTTTTTTGTTCTGTAAGTTCACCCCAATATTCTGATACTAACTTATCACCATATTTATTACTTAAAACTTTAATTATATTTTTAATCTCATGCTGATACTTGCACCATATTATAACTTTCTTATCATCTGGTAATTCTGATATTATTTCTAACAAAGTTTTAATACGTGGATTATTTTGAGGTTCATTAAAAATAAATTTATTGTTCATTGTAATACCAGATATTACTTTTTGCAAAGCAGTAAATAATTGGAATAAAGTGTATGATTCAAATTCTTCTACTGTAATATTCATTAGTATTTCATCCATAGTGTAATGATAAATATCTCTTTGCTCCCAAGTCATATCTACCCATCTGCTGGAATAATTTTTTTCCGGTAAATCCATACATTCTTTTTTAGTAACTTGATAACTATATGGTGCTATTTTTCTGCTTAAATAATCTGTATTATGTGCCCTAACTATCATCCCTGGATATTTTTCACTATATTCTAAATGATTGGCTGCAAAACTCCAAAATGACCTGTATCCCAATATTCTCCAATCCAATAATTTCCACTGTGAATATAAATCTTGTTCAGTATTTGTAATTGGTGTGCCATTTAAAATAAGTTTATATTCGCATTGTTCGCCATATTTAAGTATTCTTTTTGTTCTTTTAGCTTCATAATTTTTAATTAAACTTGATTCATCTACTATTAGAAAACAATTCCTTCTATTAATTAAATTATACAATTTAAAATTTATTCTATCAGATTGAGACACACTTTCAATACCACAAATATAAATATGTGCTTGCCAGTTTCTGATTTTATCCGGTTGTACTAACTCATAACTACATTTATCTATATGTTTATTAATTTCATTTTCAATAGTTTTCTTAACTGATACAGGACACAACCACAATATACAATCAACTTTATTAGCTTTTATTCTGTCTATTGCTAATTCTAAAGCCACTCTTGTTTTGCCTGTGCCCATTTCCATTAAACAGGCTCCAACTTTAATTTTTGATAATTTATTATATGCTTTTTTCTGATGTTCCATTTTTTCTGTAACAAATTCAAGCATACTAATCATCCCTTAAATCAGATAATATCCCATCATCACTTTCTAAAATTTCTTTTAATCCATCTTTGCTCTCTTCTTTTTCTTTGCTATCAGCAGGATTAACCTTTGTAGCTTTTCCCTGCATAATTTTATATTCTTTTTTAGCTACTTCCAGTAATTCTTTAGCACCAGGTGAAAATTTAAAATCAAATAAATCTGCAAATTCAAGTATCTGTTGATAATATTCTTTCTTAATAACCACTCCACCGTTACCATCATAACGTGATTCTGGTAAACTTCTGGCTTTATTATAATAATCTTCTTCATAATCCCATGTGATTACAAACCAGTTTTCATATTTACCTGATATTTTTTGTGAAATCCACCTTGTGTGTTCAGGCTTATAATCAGCATTGATAGCTTTTTGTCTAACTTTTCCATCATAAATTCTAATAGGAAATCCAGAATTTAATAATTTGTTACCTAATTCCGCTGCTCTATCTTCTTTTGTGCCAGTTTTAAAAGTAATATCTTTAACCCATTCAGAACCATTCCATTTAAAATTTAAATCATATTTAACTATCTGATAAAAATCATCATTTTTAGGATAATAAACTAATACCTTCTCATCTGTTATATTAATTATTGCAGCAGTATTATATTTTTTATTTTCAGGAAAAACTGTAGCTTCTGCTTTTTCTTCAATGGTTTTTGACATAGCAATCAACCTCTAACCATCTTCTGTAATCTTCAATTATTTTTTCATTAAAATCAATATCAAAATTTAATTTGTTGCCTTTGTTATTATATGGTACATAACCTTTTAAACTTCCATGAAAAGTATGTGCCCTATCTCGTCTATCTGATATAAAATAGAATCCTAGCCCCTTGCATTTTGAACATTCACCTTTCTTATTTTCTTTTATATTACCATTATTAACCTCATAATTAGCATGATAACCTTTCCCTTCGCATTTATCACAATATACTTTTTGCATTTTTATTTTCCTCCTTTAAATATTTTTTAAAAAACCGGATATAATCCCTCCGGTGGGGAAAAGCAAATATTAATGAGTATGTATTCTTTCTGAAACTTCTTTGCCCTCTGGTGTAATATAAACAGTAACAATATCTGTACTACATTCTTTTTGTGGATCATTGCAATGTGTAGTATATCTATTCAATTCAACTTTTTCGCCAATTCTTTTAGCATCTTCTAAACATTTATGATAATGTTCTTCTTCCTCTTTTTCAGTTTTCTTTACTTTTTGCCATTTATTACTATGTTCTTTTGCCAACTGAATAATTTCTGTAAGTGTATATTTTTCTCCTTCTTCAACTGGTAATTCTTCAGCGTCAATAAATTTACCGGCTCCTGCAAATAACTGTCTTTCTCCCAAAATGTTCCTTAACTCTTGTATCTGTTTATATTGTTTCTCAGATAATAATTTTTCTTCTTGTTCCAAAACATTCCAATTGGGTGTCCAACCAGAATTCATGGTTTTAATTACCTCAAAAACAACTTCTTCCTGTCGTTCCTTTTCC
>JAIPEV010000141.1 GCA_021736965.1 Halanaerobiales bacterium
AGTAGTGGTAACTATATTTATTCAGAGGGTAGTAATCCTAGAACCGTCTCAAGTGCTGAAGCTGCCCAACTATGGGGGGATTATATGAGAGAAGTTGTAAAAGATCGTGAAGTCACTTATTTTAGTAAACCTCAAGATATAGTAACCGCTTCAATCGATCCTTTTACTGGTAAACTTCCTAATAAATTTTCACCAACAGTAGTACAGGAAAATTATAAAACAGAAAATATACCCAAAAAAGTAGAAAGTTTACATGGCCCAACTGAAACGGTAAAAATCGATAAAAAGACAGGTCTTCTTGCAACCGAAAACTGTCCAACAGAAAATGTTGTCGAATATACCTTTATCGAAAACAGTGGTATAAGATTAGGACCAACCGAGATTAATTTCAGAGAAATAAACAAAGATAATAAAGATCCAGATGACCTGACAAAAGGAATATATATGGTTAATAAAGGAGAACCTGTCCAAAAAATTGACCCCGAATATGGTGTTCCAAAACAGAATTCGGATGGTGATTATCTCTATCAATTAAAACCCAATTCTTACTGTCAAGAACATCCAGTAAACAAAAGTAAGTCAACAGAACAAACTGACGTAAAAGTAGAAGAAAAAAACGAAGAAGAAAAAAAAGAAGAATCATCTAAAGATATAATATTTGATATTTGGGAGTTTTTAAAAAGTGGTGATTAATAATAATCCCGGGATTTTACCCGGGATTTTATTATTATCTAGATAGTATTTATTTTAATTTTACAATACTAACCCCCATTCCACCTTCATTTTGATTACCAAAACGATAATCAGAAACTAGATCATTATCCTCTAAAATCTCTTTTACAGCTTTCTGCAAGGCACCTGTACCTTTACCATGGATTACTTCAACTGTACTATAACCGGCAAGTCTAGCATCATCTAGATACTTTCTTAACTTAAGTTGTGCATCATCAAACCTCATACCCCTTAAATCAATCTTATTAGTTGTAGTATGGTCCTTCTTGATCTGGTATTTCTTTACTAACTGTTCTTGATGAATATCAGGCATCTCAATTGGAACTAAGTCCGACAGATCAGCCTCTATCTTCATTACACCAGCTTCTATTATAGCCTTGTTGTCCATTATTTTTACAACCTGGCCTTTTTTACCTAATTTTTTAAGCCTTACTGTCATTCCAGTCTTAATTTTTTGATGATTTTTATCACTTTCATCTTTTTTATTGATCTTTAAATCTTCTTTAAAGTCTTTAAAACTTTGATTAATTTCTGTAGCTTTCCGATCAAGATCAGGTCTTGATAACTTTGTATTTTCTTTTAACTTTTTAATCATATTTTTACTTTTCTTTTCAGCTTCTTTTATGATCTCTTTTGCTTTACTTTTAGCCTCTCTTATTATCTTACTTTCTTCTTCTTTTAACTCTTTTTGCTTGTTTTCTAACTCATTTTTCAGTTGATCATACTTATTATGATACCTTTGTGCTTCTTCTCTTAACCTAAGATATTTCTTTCTTTCATCATTAAGTTCAGTTATAATGTTTTCAACCTCTAACTCTTTTTGATCGATTAACTGACGGGCTGTATTAACAATATTGGCTGGTAAGCCTAATCTCAAAGCTATTTCAAAAGCATTAGAACCACCCGGAACCCCCATGATTAATTTATAAGTTGGTTTTAAGGACTCTAGATCAAACTCTACAGAGGCATTTTCTACTCCAGGAAAGGAGTAAGCATAGCTTTTTAATTGACTATAATGAGTTGTTGCAATAGTGACTGCCTTCATTTTTTTTAATTTTTCTAAGATAGCAATTCCCAATGCAGCTCCTTCTCTTGGATCAGTCCCTGCTCCTAACTCATCAAGTAAGATTAAACTCTGATCATCAGCAGCTTCTAAAAACTCATTAATATTATTCATATGGGAAGAAAAGGTACTTAAGTTCTGTTCAATACTCTGTTCATCTCCAATATCTGCATAAACCTTATTAAATACACCAACTAGGCTTCCATCTTTAGCTGGAATATGAAGGCCAGACTGAACCATTAAAACAAAAAGTCCAACTGTTTTTAAACTAACTGTTTTACCACCAGTATTAGGACCTGTAATAACTAAGTTATTGAATCCGTCTCCTACTTCAATACTTATTGGAACCGGCTTTTCTTTTAATAAAGGATGTCTTCCCTCTTTAATCTTAATGATCCCTCGATCATTAAGTGCAGGAGCAGTACCATTTACTTTGACACTGTAGACTGCTTTTGCAAAAATTTGATCTAAGATAGTTACTAACTTTAATGAACTTTCAATTTGATCAGCAAAACTTGCTACTGTATAAGTTAACTGTTGTAATATCTTATAAATCTCCATTTCTTCTTCTTGTTTGACTTCTCTAAGTTCATTATTAAGTTTTACGACCTCCATTGGTTCCATAAAAATAGTCATTCCACTTGCAGACTGATCATGTACTATTCCAGCAAAAGAGCTACGATATTCTTTTTTAACAGGTACTACATATCGATTTTCTCTTCTAGTTACTATTGCTTCCTGTAGCATATTTTGATATCTTTTATTTTTTGTAACACTATCTAATTTATCTCGAATTTGATTTTCTATACTTTCTGACCTTGCTCTAAGTGACTTGAGTTTCGGACTTGCTTCATCTTTTATAACTCCAGTATAATCTATACACTTATTAATACTTTTTTCTAAATCATAGAATTGATCAATTTTTTGGCCAGTTTCAAAAATTAAACTATACTCTCTTTGGATTAACCTTTGATCAGTATTACTTACAATCTCTTCAAAAAACTTATTTATATTACTAAAGGCATTTATCGTACTTTCGATCTCTATAAGTTCCTTAATTGATAATACAACTTCTTTTTTTGATTTCTTTAATCCATCTCGAATATCCCTTATCCCCCCAAATGGAGGTTTATTATGATCTTTAAAAATTCTTTTAGCCTGTGAAACTTCTTTTAACCTCTCTTTTATATAGTCTAAATCTTTGAAAGGTTTTAAACCTTTAATTATTTCTTGCCCTAAAAAAGTGTCTGCATATTCTTTTACTTGATTCATAATCTTTTTTAATTCTAAAACTTTAAGACTGTGTTGGTTCAACTTATTTCACCTCAAATAGTTCTTTTATCTGCTTAACTGTATAGGTATTTACTATATCTTTACTTTCAGCCCAGGCTCTTTTTGCAATCGATACACCATACTTCATATAATCATACTGATCACTATGATGAGAGTCAGTATTAATTATAAGTTTCTGATTATTTTTTATTACTTCTCTAGCCATCTGATCATCTAGATCAAAACGAGATGGTGAGCAGTTTATCTCTAAGATCACATTGTTTTGACTAATTGCTTTTAAAATCTTTTCAAAGTCAATTTGATAAGCAGGTCTTTGGCCTAACATTCTACCGGTGGGATGTCCTATAATATCAATATATGGATTATTAATAGCCTTAACTAATCTTTTAGTCATTTCTTCTTTTTTTTGATTGAAGTTACTATGAACAGAACCAATAACAAGATCAAACTTCTTTAAAATATCATCTTCATAGTCCAGACTACCATCTTTGTTTATGTCTACTTCTATTCCTTTTAAGATTAAAAACTCAGGATATTTTTCTCTTAAACTGTCAATCTCTTTCCACTGTTTTTTTAAATCATCTTCAGATAGACCATTTGCTATTTTAAGTGATTTGGAGTGATCAGTAATAGCAAGAAACTTATAGCCTCTTTTTTGAGCTGTGTTAATCATCTCTTTAATTGACATATTTCCATCACTGTAATTAGAATGAACATGAAAATCCCCATTTATTTGATCATACTTTATTAAATCGGGTAGTTTATCTTTTTTAGCTGCCTCAATCTCTCCACTGTCTTCTCTTAGTTCAGGTTCGATATACTTTAATCCTAAAAGTTCATAAATCTCTTTTTCAGAAACAATCTCTACTCTTTTGTCTGCTTTGAAAACTCCATATTCATTTAATTTAAACCCCTTACTTTTTGCAATCTGTCTGATCTTTACATTATGATATTTAGATCCTGTAAAGTACTGTAATGCAGCTGGAAACTCTTTTTGATTTACAACTCTAAAATCTATCTGTAAACCATCGATCGTCCTTGCCGATATTTTGGTATCTCCCTCAAGAAGGATACTCTCAATAATTTTTGTGTTTTTTATCTCTTTTAAAAGATTGTGTTCTGTTTTATCTTCAACTGAGATTAAGATATCTAAATCACCTATTTTAAGTTTTTTTCTTCTTATACTACCTGCAGTCTTTATATCTAAAAATTGTTTTGAACTACTTTTTAATTCTTCTATTATCTGTTCTGAACTATCCAAAGCTATATTAAGGTTAATATAACTTACATACTCTTCATAATCTGTAAGAGATTTTAATAAATTCTTTTCAGTTTTAGTTCCCATCCCTTTAATTTCTCTTACTTGTTGTTCTTTTAAAGCTTTTTTTAAATCCTTAATGTTTTTAATATTTAATTTTTTTAAGAACTTCCCGGCTGTCTTAGGACCTAAACCAGGAACTTCTAAAAGCTCTAAAAAGTTAGGAGGTAGCTCTTTTTTTAACTCTTGTAAGTCTTTAAAGTATCCTTTATTAAATATCTCTTTTATTGTTGAACCTATTCCTTCTCCAATACCTTTTATTTCTTTTAGGCGATCTTCTTTTATAAGTTTTTGTAAATCAATACTACTGTCAGAAAGTATTCTAAAGGCATTATCATAGGCTCTTATTCTATACTTATTTTTATCTAATATTTTCATAATATCACTATATTCAGCAAACATTTTAGCAATTTCTTTATTACTAAACTGTTCCATTTTTTCCACCTCACTAAAAAAAAATAGCCATAGTTAGTTATGGCCAAGTAATTTCTCCAAATTTTCTTTGATATAGGGTGTTAAATCTAAAAATTGATTAGCAAAAAATGACTGATCTAATGTATCTGTAAGAGACTGATAAGGTATTTCTGATAAAATCAGTAAAAGAAAATATACTAATACTCCACCTTTAATTAAGCCAAAAAATGCTCCTCCAACCTGATTAACAGGTTTTATAAATGCATTATTAGTCATCTTTTCAAAAACATTACTCAAGATTTGAATTATTATATTGACCCCAATAAAGATAAGGGCAAAACTTATAAACTGCAAAAAAGTATCAGACACATTTAAGTATGGTCTTATAACATGTTGGAAATCTGCATACCTTGAAATTGCAAGATAAAGTGAAACCAAGATACCAACAATTGTA
>JAIPEV010000142.1 GCA_021736965.1 Halanaerobiales bacterium
TTTTAGAACAATTTTTAAACTTGGGGTTTAAGGCAATGGTTGTAGTTGTAAATGAAAAATTTCTTGGAAAAAGATATTTAGGCAGGATATTAGACAATGATCTTATTGAAGAGTTTAAAAAAATAGGTATTGATCCATCTGGTGAAAACGGAGAATATCATACAGTTGTTTTAGATGGCCCCATATTTGAATATGAGGTAAAAGTAAAAAGACATAAAATATTATATAATCAGGGTTATTATTTTCAAACCATACAGTTGATTAATTCTGTTTAAGAAAATTAGATGTAAAAGGGTTGATAACGTGGACAACTTAAGGTTACATGGTAAAAAACCATATAAGGTAGTTACACTACATGGAGGCCCTGGTGCTTTAGGAGAATTATACCATCTTTCAGATAAAATAGCTAAGAAATTTGGAGTGATAGAGTTTTTACAGATAAAAGAAAATATTAGTGATTTAATTAAAGATCTCAAGGAAGTTATAATAAATAATTCAGATAAGTCAGTAAGTGTGTTGGGGTTTTCCTGGGGTGCTTGGCTCGGCATTTTCTTCACTGCAAAATATCCAAAATTAGTAAATAAATTAATCTTGGTCAGCAGTGGTCCATTTAAAGAAAAATATAGAAAAGAAATAATAAATAAAAGAATAAGTAGAATGAATAATCATACAAAAAATAAGTTTTATAGGTTAATAGAAGGCCTTGAATCTAACAAATCTCTGGATAAAAGGGAGTTTAATGAGTTTATTGAAATTATTAATAAGGTAGATTCATATAAAATAATAAGAGCAGATAATGAACTTGATTTTCATTATGATTTATATCAAAAAATTTGGTTAGAGGCAGCACAGCTTAGAAAAAACAATAAACTCATTGAAGAACTGAAAAAAATAAAATGTCCTATAAAGGTTATCCATGGTAAATATGATCCTCATCCAACTAGAGGTGTTATAGAGCCTTTAAAAGAAATAAAAAAAGATTTTGATTGTTTGCTATTAAAAAAATGTGGTCATTCTCCCTGGCAAGAAAAGTATGCTCGAGATATATTTTTTAAAAAATTGTTTGAAATGATTAAGTAGACACCATCTAATTAGGAGTAAAGTAATGAAAAAACTAACTTATTTTTGGATTGTAATATCCCTTGTTTTGCTTATTGCGATTATTGTGATAATGGAGACATCACTTCCTATTTTTACAATGTTTTGGTTGATAGTTCCCCTAATAGTTTTAACAAGAAATAATGAAGAGAAAATAGGTATAAAAAAAATATCTATATTTGACTTATTAAAGTATACAACAATCCATTTTTTATTATTATCAATAATATATTTATGTTTTGAACCCTGGTCAGGAGCTTATCAGTTACTGATTGAAATTGCAGTTAGGGCTAAACCATCTGATCCAACCTTTGTCTGGCTGTCAGCAAACACTAATTTAAGTTCATATTTAATTATGTTTTTAGTTACCATATTTATCACTATTTTTGGTGAAGAGTTATTTTTTAGAGGTTTTATCTATCAGTACTTTAAAGCTAAGAGAGCTTCGATTCAAGCGATTATTATTCAGGCAGTATTTTTTACTTTACCTAATTTAATAGTAACTTTGATGATGCCTTTAGTTCAAGGTTTAGTTTATCTAATTGTCTATGCTTTTTTAGGTGTTGGATGTATTGGTGGTTATACTGCTTACAAAACAGATTCGATCTGGCCAAGTCTTATTTCAGCAAGTCTAATCAACTTAATCCTTGTTTTAATATTGTATTAAGAAAATGTATAGATCTTAAAAAGTGTTTTTTTATCAAGTTTTTTATATATAGTTTAATATTATTTATTATCCTTGCTGGCCTTTATTTCATATTTTTAAGAGAGTTAAAAAATAATAAAGGAATCACTGTTATTAAAGAAAACATTAAATTATCTAATCACAGTCTGGTAAAAAATGTGGGTGCACTTTATAATTAAGTGACTACAATATATGTATCTATTAAATTGGTCTGATCATATCTAATTCAAGTTGGATATAAAATAGCGGGTTGGTTATAGTTTAGGATTTATAAACATTATACTTAAACTAAATGAGATAGATAATGGTGATTAGATAAGTATTTAATCTGACATTTTTTTGTTGAGGTGATTGAAGATAAAAACTAAACATTTTAACTAGAAGAGAAGTCAAAAAATTATGTAGTTACCTAGGTATATAAGCTTAAACAATCATAAAAAAATAAATCAAGGTAATTCTATGATGGCAAATTCTTATAAGAGAAGTTAAAGGGAATAAAAATCAGAGCAAGAATCGAAAGATAAAAAAGAAGGTGTAACTATGATAAAATTAGCTGTATTTGATTTTAATGGCACAATTTTTTCAAAAGAAACCATACCATTTTTAATAGACTGCTGGAATGAATTTGGATATTCAAAAATCAGGTTATACAGCTTATATATAAAGATATTTCCCTTAATCATTAAATACAAATATCCATTCTTCACAAATCATAATAAAGAGTACTTAAAAGCTGAATTTATGTATAGATTTGCTGAAATATTTAAGAAAATGAAGAAAGATAAAATAGATAGTTACTTCTATAAGGTGGAAATAAAAGCAAAGCAGTACTATAATGATAGAGTGATTAAACAGTTAATAAACTTTAAAGATAAAGATTATCAAACAATATTGCTCTCAGGCGCTTTTTTGGAGCTATTAAAACAGGTTAGTATTAACCTGGGATTTGATAAGGTAATTGGTAGTACAATTATTTCAGAAAGAGACAAAAGCAATGAAATGTCTGTACTCAGTGGCTCAAAAAAGCTTAAGGCCCTATTAAATAATTATGATAAAAATAATATAGACTGGGATAACTCTTATGCTTATGCTGACAGCATAGATGACTTAGAGTTGTTAAAGGCAGTTGGTCATCCAGTTGTAGTCGACCCAGATCAAAGACTAGAAAATATTGCTAAAAATAAAGGATGGCAGGTTATTAAATGAAGTTTTCTAATAAGGAGCTGTAATTAAATATGTATTATATTTATATCTTAAAGTGTGCAGACCAGACCTATTATACTGGATATACTAATGACTTAAACAGAAGAGTAAAAGAGCATAATGATGGTCAGGGGGCTAAGTATACAAAGGGAAGAAGGCCGGTTAAATTAGTATATAGTGAGAAATATAGCTCTAAAAGTAAAGCTATGCAGAGGGAATATGAGATCAAACAGTTAAGAAGAGAAGAAAAAATTAAACTCTTTGATTAATTTTTTGATCCCAAAAAAAGGTATTTTACAATTGGCATTGAAAAAATAATAATAACAGATATTTTAAAAATTTAATAATTGATCTTCGAGCTATTTATTACCTAAGGATTTAATCTATGGTTAGATAGCCGTTAGGGTTTTAAAAGGAAACTTTTTTTACCTCCCATTTGGAAAGGAGACCATTATTATACTCTCCGGTGTCTTTTCAGGCAACCGGTTTTTTATTTTTACTTTTTTACAATATTTTTAGAGTTTGACTATAGTATATATATTAAAAAGCAAAGTATTAATAGGAAAAATAAAAAAATATTGTGTTTAAAAAGTAGTTATATTAAGTCCTCCTTTCCTTATTTTTAAAATATTTTAATCAATTATGAAAGGGGGATAGTTTTTCAAATATAACTAAAATAATAAACACTTTAAAGGAGAGTAAAAATAAATGAAAAATAATAAAAGTTTAATATTCGTTACATTATTAATAGTTTTAACTGTATTTTGTGTAGTTCCTAACCAAAATGTTCTTGCTCAAGGTAGAATTATTTTAGCTACTACAACAAGTACAGATAATTCAGGATTATTAGAGGCACTATTACCACTCTTTGAAGAAAAGTATAATGTTAGGGTAGACGTAGTTGCTGTTGGGACAGGTAAGGCAATAAGTATTGCAGAAAATGGTGATGCAGACTTAATCTTAGTTCATGCTAGAGAAGCAGAAGATCAGTTTGTAAATGAAGGTTATGGTGTTAATAGAAGAGATGTTATGTATAATGACTTCATTATCTTGGGACCTAGCTCAGATCCAGCCGGTCTTAAAGGAATAAACGAAGTTGGTCAGGCCTTTGCTAAGATTAATAATTCTCAAAGTGATTTTATTTCACGTGGTGATGACTCGGGAACAAACAAAAAAGAGTTATCAATTTGGAGTAATGCTGATATTGAACCAACTGGAAAATGGTATATTGAAACAGGTCAAGGTATGGGAGCTAGCCTTAATGTTGCTAATGAGAAACAAGCCTATATCATGACTGATCGAGGTACATATCTGGCTTATAGATCAGATCTTGACTTGGAGATAGTTCTAGAGGGAGATCCAGAGCTTTTTAATCCTTATGGTATAATAGCAGTTAATCCTGAATTATATTCTCATGTAAACTATCAGATGGCAATGGCATTGATTGGTTTTATAACTTCTCAACAAGGGCAAAAAATAATAAATGAGTTTACTGCACACGGAGAAGTGCTATTTCATCCATCAGCAATAAAACCAGAAAATATAAAATAAAATGAGGAATGAATTAGATGGATTATATTTTTGCAGCTTTAAAAGATGCAATAAATTTAATATTAAGTTTAGATAAAGAAGTTAGTCAGGTAGTAAGAACTTCACTTAAGCTATCATTAATTTCTACATTTTTTGCTGCAGTTATTGGTACTCCCTTAGGAATATTAATTAGTAAAATTGAATTTAAAGGAAAGTATCTTTTAAATACAATATTGAATACATTGTTAAGCCTACCAACAGTAGTATTAGGTCTATTTGTCTATTCAATTATTTCCAGACAGGGCTTATTAGGTCAGTATGGATTGCTTTATACCAATTCAGGTATTGTAATTGGGCAGGTCTTATTAATTTTACCGATAGTGGTAGCCTTAGTCCGTAATGCAATCCATGATATAGATGAAAAAATGTATAAGACAGCAATATCTTTAGGAGCAACCGGACAGCAACAGTTCCGGTTGCTTTTATCTGAAGCACGTTATGGTATAGTTGGTGCTTTGATAACTAGCTTTGGTAGGGTAATAGGAGAAGTTGGAATATCGATGATGCTTGGTGGAAATATTAGAGGTTATACCCGAACAATTACAACTGCGATTGCAATGGAAACTAATAAAGGAAGATTTAGTTTTGGTTTGGCCTTAGGAATTATACTTTTAACTATTTCATTTATTATTAACTTTATTATCTACTATTTCCAGACAGGTGATTCGAAATGAAAAACTGTATTTTAAAAGCA
>JAIPEV010000143.1 GCA_021736965.1 Halanaerobiales bacterium
TTAATAATCCGATTGATATAGAAGTAAAAATCAGATATAACAGTCCTGAGGTAAAAGCAAAATTAATTCCATTTACAGATCATAAATTCAAGGTACTTTTTGAAGAAAAACAAAGAGCTGTTACTCCAGGACAGTCTGCAGTATTTTATAAGGGAGATTTAGTAATTGGTGGTGGCATAATAAAAAACAGTTTTTAATTTAAAATTATTTATCTTCTAAAATATGACTTAATCCCTGACCAAATAGACACATAACATGTTCATCATCTAAAGAATAATAAACTGATCTCCCCTCTTTTCTGTATTTGACTAATTTATTATTTCTTAATACCCTTAATTGATGTGAAATAGCTGATGAACTCATATCTAATAGTTCAGATAAATCACACACACAAAGTTCTTTTTCATTTAAGGCATGTAATATTTTAATCCTAGTTGGATCTCCTAATACTTTAAATGTTTCTGATAATTCATAGACAACATCATCACTTATTTTTTTTTCTTTTAATAAAGCCACAACTTCTTTATTGGGATCAAATGCTTCACAAACATCACACATCTTTTCTTGACTTAACATATTAATCACCCCTTAATCATTTATTATTCTAATTGAATTAAGTACTGCTAACAATGCAACACCTACATCTGCAAAGACTGCTTGCCACATTGTTGCTAGACCAAACACTCCAAGCATTAAAACAACGGTCTTAACACCTAAAGCTAATATAATATTTTGCCATACTATTTTTCTTGTTTTATTAGAAATTTTAATTGCTTCTACTAATTTATATAGTGCATCTGTCATAAGTACTATATCAGCAGCTTCAATCGCAGCATCTGAACCTAAGCCCCCCATTGCAATTCCAATATCAGATCTAGCTAATACAGGAGCATCATTTATACCATCACCTACAAATATTACATTATCTTTATCATTACTATGATTAATGATTTCTTCTATACATTCAACCTTTTGATCTGGTAATAATTCTGCATAATAATTATCTATATTTAATTTATCTGCCACTGATTTTGCTATACTCTTTTGATCACCAGTTAACATTGAAATATATTTAACACCAATATTTTTTAATTTTTTTATAGCTTTTTCTGAATCCTTTTTGATACTATCCTTTATTATTAGATAACCAGCATGTTTTTTATCTATTGCAAGATGTATTAAATTATCATTTCCTTTATTATTAATATTTTCTACTTTTACATCATATGACTTAAGTAAGTCACTATTTCCAATTAAAATTTCCTTATCGTCTATAAGAGTATAAACACCTTTACCTGCTACTTCTTTATGTTTTTTAATTCTTTGATGTTTTAATTCTTTATTATACTTTTCTTTTATAGAATTAGCTATTGGGTGTAATGAATTTGATTCTGCATATGCTGCATATTCTAAAATAATATCTTTAGTGTAGTTATTTAAACTAACTATTTTATTAACCTTAAACTTACCTTCAGTAAGAGTACCTGTTTTATCAAAAATCACATGCTCAACTTTATTTAGTGCATCTAGATAATTACTTCCTTTAACCAATATTCCTCTTTTTGACGATAAACCTATTCCTCCAAAAAAACCTAATGGAATCGAAATCAATAAAGCACAAGGACATGATACTACAAGAAATATTAACGCCCTGTAAATCCATTCTGTAAAGTTTTGTCCTGTATGTATTAATGGTGGTATAAATGCTATCAGTACCGCAGAACCTACAACAAAGGGAGTATAGTATTTAGCAAATTTAGTTATGAATTTTTCTTGTGGCGCCTTTCTTCCTGCTGCTTCTTCAATTAGTTTTAATATCTTTGATACTGTTGATTCAACAAATTCTTTTTGAACTTTAATTTTTATTAAATTTGATTGGTTTATTGAACCACTTAATACTTCTGAACCCTCTTTTAGATTAATAAATTTAGATTCACCAGTAAGTGCTGAATTATCTATCATAGTATTACCTTCTAGAACTATACCATCAAGTGGTACTTTTTCTCCTGGCTTAACCAAAATTATATCTCCAGTGTTAACCGCTTGTGGGTTTACCTTTTTAATTTTATCTCCAATAATTAAATTTGCAAACTCAGGTTTAATATTCATTAAATCCTGTATTGATCTCCTTGATTTCTCTACTGTTTTATTTTGAAAAAGTACTCCTATTTTATAAAACAACATTACTGCAACTGCTTCAGGAAACTCTCTAATTGCAAATGCCCCAATTGTTGCTATTACCATTAAAAAGTTTTCATCAAATATTTGACCTCTTTTAATATTTTTAAATGCTTTTATTAATACATTATGTCCAATAAGAATGTAGCTAATTCCATACATTATCCACTTTAAATAACCTGAAAGATCAACTAAATAATTAAAATTAAAGATTAATATCGCGAGAAAATATATAATACTACCAGTTATTAATGGAATATCATAATTTAAAAAAGAATTATTTGTTTCATTAATTTTATTATTCCAATTTTTATCTTTAACATTTAGATTTTTTATAAAAGCATCAGGCTCAATACTTCTAATTATTTTATTTATCTTTTTTGCACCTATATTTTTATCATTCGATTTTATAATAAGTTTTTTAGTGCTGGGGTTGTAATTTACTTTGGTTACACTTTCTATTTCATCAATTTTTGAAGTAATTTTTGCAGCACAATTTGAACAATTTAAATTTTCAACATTATAATCACTTTTATGTAAATTCTTTTTTTGTCTTTGAATTTTCATATTAGGTTCTATTTTTTCTACAACAGCTTCAACTTCTTTGTCATTAATTCTTTTTGAATTTTTTAAAATTATTGTGATTTTTGTATTGATAAGGTTTATATATGCTTTTTTTACTTTATTTAACTTTGATAATTTATCCTCAATCTTATATGCACAACTTTCACATACTATTCTCTCAAAATTATATACTATTTTATTTTTCATAGTTACCACCTTTTTATTGAATGTATGAATAATTGTTCATATATAGTATATAAAAATATGGCTACAAGTTCAAGTCCTGAAGCCATTTTTTTTATTTTATATAATTTAATGGTTTTAGTGTTTTACTTTTTATAGTTTTATAATAATTGCTACCATCATTGCCATTTAGACCGTTATCTAATATTATTTTAGCAACTTTTATTACTTTTTGATTACTTTCTTTTAAGATAAAGTTTTTTTAATAAAAAAAGTGTAAATGTAAAAGAAATCTATTTAGGTTAGTAAAGATCATTACCCTAAATCCCACAAGTCCCCTGTTTTGATTAGAGCTTATATTTCCGTCCATCTTTTTTGATATCTCTTTTTAACTTATTTAATTTATCTTCATCTGTATCTATTAGAACTTCATAAATTTGTTATCTTATTGGAGGATCCCCTTAAACAACCATTCTATTATCTATCATACAAACTTCATTTTCCTTTGGTTAATCATTTTTTTTCCCTTTAATATCTTCAATTTCAATCTCAATAATCTCTGTTTTCTGGACTGCTTTATCAACATATTTAAATCCTTTTTCTTTAAATCCCGGTGAAAACTTATTAATATATTCTCTTAAAACATCTTTTTTAGTTTGATGATCAACAAAGCTTGCTATACCAAATATCACTATACTTAGAAACTTTGAGGTGAATCTATCAGATACTAGTTGATAACTATCTATAACAGTAAAACAAACATTACTATTATATTTAATATTATCTATCTTATGTCCCTCTTTTGCACAATGGAGATATATTTTGTGATCAGAGTATATATAGTTCATTGGTGTACCATAAGGATAGTTGTTTTTACCAATCGTTGATAATACACCTACTTCATTATCATTTAATACAGTATAGGCTTCTTTTCGACTAATTTTTTTTTGACCTCTTCTCATTTCTCTAAACATATTAAACCTCCAGTTTGATTTTAATATTCACTTATTTTAAAATATCAAGTTTTAACATTAATAAGAAAACCTGTTTTGCTTTTTTGTTATTAATCAGTAATCAATTAATATTAATTAAATAGTTGTTTTCAAAAAGTTTGAACTTTACAAAAGTCCTATTTAGTTCAATTTTATTTTAATTAATTACCTTACTCTTTATCTCTTCTTTTTTGCTTTGAATATAAAGTAATTCTGATCATCAATTGTTATATCTTCAAACCCATATGTCCATGACATGAGTTTCAATACCTCATCTGTAGGAATTGGGTCTTCCTTACTTTGAACATTCTCTTTGTGTTCTTTTTTTAATTCTGACCTTGTTTTCGAATTAACTATAAAGAACATACCTCCAACTTTTAAGAATTTATACGCATTTTTAAAAACCATATCTATCTTTTCCAGATCAGGAAATGTATCAAAGATTATTACAAAATCAAACTTTTTATTTAAATCAAGATTGGCTTCAAAGTCTAATCTTTTTAAATCTGTCTCAGGATGTATCTCTAAAAATTTTTCTATCATCTTTAGAGATATATCTATTCCAAGATAATCAGAGATATTTTCTTCTTTTAGTAAAGAGTATAAAATGCCTGTTCCTGTTCCTACCTCAAGTATTGAATGATTTTTTCCAACTTTATATTTTTTTATAAATTTCTTTGCAACCTCTATCCTTCTTTTAGAAGTACTTTGATCTAAATCTTTGGTTTTTTCATTAAAAAACTCTATTTCTTTTTTTTTATTATCATCCATAGTATTTTCTCCCCCTTAAGTTAAGTCAAAATTTATCAAATAAGATATATTAAATCTCCTTCTCAATATATATCTACTAATTTGTTTAATAATTGTAACTTAAAACCAAAAAAGATTAGATCTCAAAAATCATCCTTTCAAATAAATTTAATAATTTTTTATTCTAATTACATCAGCTTTTTTTATATTTCCCTTCTTTTTTTTAGTTATTAATCAGCTCAAATAGCCAAAGGAGGTGCTCTTTTGAAATCTTAGGTTGATAATGGCTTAAAAAATATACTGAGATTTATTTTCTTAAATCTATTTGCAATTATTTTTAAGGATTATAATAATGATCTAGGTTAATATAGTTATAAGACATATATAATGGCCTAACTAAATGAAATATGATCTTCAGTATGACCAGGGGTATAAATTACTTCTATTTTTTTAAAACCCAAATTAAAGATATCTCCTTCAATTACAACCTCCCCATATCCTTTTTTTTTTAATTTGTATTGTTCAATCTTAAAATCTTCAGGTATTAAACTTTGATCAACCTTTCT
>JAIPEV010000144.1 GCA_021736965.1 Halanaerobiales bacterium
ATTAGTGATGCTTATCAAAAAATGGCTATGATTTATTTAGATACAGTTCAACCAACTAAAGCAGATAAGTATCTAAAAAAGGCTTTAGAAATTAGAGAAAAAGATAATTACTGGGAAGAATCATTACTACTGAGACTTGTTGCTGAAAATTACTTAAATATAGGAAATGTAAAAAAAGCAAAAGAGATGCAAAGAAAACTTGAAAAATTGGATGAAGAAAGTAATAATGTAATATTAGATTCCAGAGTTAAAATAAGAACAGGTCGTCTAAGAGAGGCAGAGGAAATATTAATAAATGAGCTTAATAAAGAAAATAATAAAGAAAGTAAAAAGGTTGGAAGAGCCCACCGTGAAACAATCTTATTACTATCATTAATTTCATCTTTAGAAGGAGAAAAAAAGAAAGCTTTAAAATATGCTAAAAAAGGATTAGAAAAATCTAAAAATCTTGACTCTCTTTTTACCCAAGCAGTTGCTAATATGAGGTTAGGACATGCCTATCAAATATCAAATTTAGATCAGTATGATACTGCTATAAAACATTATGAAAAAAGCTTAGAGATTGTTGATAAATTGAACGTAAGAAGAGGTAGAGCAGAAGCTTTATGGGGCTTAACATTAGTATATGGTAGTTTAGGGAAAAAAGAACAGATGAAACAATATGGTCATGAGGGTATAAAAATTTGTGATAAAGCCGGTGATGAATGGTTAAAAAGTCTTATCCAGTTGTCACTAGGGATAGGTTTTATCCAGTTAAATGAATATAAAGATGCTCTTAGCTGGTTGACAATGGCAGTAAAATCATTTGATTATTGTAATGATATTTTTGGAAAGACTGTGGGACAAATTTGGTTAACCTTAATAGACTGTAAACTTGACCATAAGATGGACTTTAAACAAAGACTTGAAGAAATAGTACCTATAATAGTTGAAAACGATCTAGAGTTTATCTTTAAAAAATCAAACTTGTTAGGCTCTAGAGATAATGAAATTTTGATCCCGATTTTAACTGAAGGTTTTAACTTAGATATAGAACATAATTTTTGTGAAAGGATACTAAAAAGTTTAAATATAAGACCAGGTGTAAACCATCCTGGTTATACCTTGAGGACAAAAACCCTTGGACAGTTTAAGCTTTTTAGGGGAAATAATGAAGTAAAAAACAGTGAGTGGAAAAGAAAAAAAGCTAAAATACTATTTAAATTATTTTTAACTTTTAAAGATCGTCTTATACCAAAAGATAGATTAGCAGAGATGATATCTCCTAATAAAAACCAAAAGTCAGCAAATAGAGATTTCAAAGTTGCACTGAATGCCCTAAACAATGTATTAGAACCTAATCGTGAGGCAAGAGAAACCCCTTATTTTATCATAAAAAGGGATTCCAGTTATGGTCTTAATCAAAATGTTAGTTATGATTTAGACTTTATTAGGTTTGAAAATATGATTAAAGAAGGTATTAAACTTAATAGAAAACAAGATATAGACTCTGCAATTGAATACTTAAAAAAAGGTGTTGAAATTTATAATGGAGACTTTCTTCTCAACTGTATATACTTAGATTGGAGCCGAGAAACTAGAGATAAATTTAAAAATCTCTTTATTCAAGGCACAGAAACTTTGGCCCAACTATACTATAAAAAAGAGATGTATCAAAAAACTATTCAAATTGCTGAAAGGCTTTTGGCAGAAGAATCCTCAATAGAAAAAGCATATCAAATTATGATGAAGGCACTTATTAAGATGGATCAAAGATCACAAGCTATTAAAGTATATAACAAGTGTGTGGATATCTTAAAAAAAGATCTAGGTGTAATACCGTCACAAAAGACTATAGATCTATATAAGAAAGTAAAAGGAAAATAAAATGTAATGACATCAAACCAGGTTAACACCTGGTTTTTTTGTTGAGGGTATAATTAAAGCTTGATTGCAACTGATTTGTAACTTTGACATAGTAAACTTAAAATAGTAAGAATGGAATAAAAATGTTTTGTAACTTTTTTGAAACATAAAAGTAACTAATATATTTTATAATGTCTTCAAGTTAGAAATAAAATATTTGGAGGTGTAGAAATGAATCAAAATGTAGGGATTATTTCAACAGGTGTTTACATACCAGATACATATATTAATAGTAAAGAGATTGCTAAAAAAACTAATATTCCAGAAGATGTAATAAAAAATAAATTTGGAATTATAAAAAAACCTATACCGGGTGAAGATGATCATACATGTAAAATGGGAATAAATGCTGCTAATAAAGCTATAAAATCTATTGGATTAGATCCTTTAGATATTGATTTAGTGATTTGGGCAGGAGCAGAACATAAAGAATATCCAATGTGGACAGCTTCCATTAAGTTACAACATGAAATTGGAGCAAAAAAAGCTTGGGCTTTTGATCTAGCCTTAAGATGTGGAACTATGATTATGGCAATGAAGGTTGCCAAAGATATGTTGTTAGCTAATAAGAGTATGGATACAGCCTTAATTGGTTCAGGTTACCGGAATGGAGATTTAATTGATTATGATAATCCAAAGGTATCTTTTATGTATAATCTTGGAGCCGGAGGGGCAGCTGTAATTTTGGAAAAAAATACTGATAAAAATTTACTTCTTGAAGCTTCAGCAATAAATGACGGTTCATTATCTGAAACGGTTGTAGTTCCTGCTGGAGGTACTAAAAAAGAATTAACTAAAAAAGCACTTTCTAATGACGAACATCATCTTGATGTAAAAGATGGTGAGTTTATGAAAGAGAGGCTCAATCAAGTTTCAATTGAGAACTTCGTTAATGTAGTAAAGAGATCAGTACATAGTAGTGGATATAAAATGAGTGATATTGATTATATAGCAATTTTACATATGAAATATTCTGCTCATAAGTTTATGTTGGAACAATTAGGACTGTCTGAAAGTAATACTATATATCTTAATGAATATGGTCATATTGGGCAGAATGATCAAATAATTTCTCTAGACCTTGCTCTCAAACAAAAGAAGGTAAAACCAGGAGATTTAGTAGTATTTGTTAGTGCTGGTATTGGTTATGCATGGAATGCTTTAACTATAAGATGGGGTTAGATTAAATCTATGGAGGTATTAATATGAGGTTAAAAAACAAAGTAGCAATTATTACAGGAGCTGGTAACGGATTAGGTAAAGCTGGAGCATTAAAGTTTGCTAAAGAGGGAGCCGTAGTAATAGTAGTTGACTATGATCAAGAATCAGGAGAAACAGTAAAAGAAGAAATAGTACAAATGGATTGCAAAGCCGATTTTTATAAAGTTGATGTATCTAATTGGGAACAAGTAAAGACAATGGTAGAAAATGTAAAAGAAAAGTATGGCACAATCGATATATTAGTAAACAATGCAGGGGTTACAGCTGATTCATTTTTAGTTAAGATGACTGATAAACAATGGGATAAGGTTATAGATGTTAACTTAAAAGGTGTCTTTAACTGCACAAAAGCAGTCGCACCGATTATGATTGAAAAAAAAGAGGGTAAAATTATCAATACTTCTTCAGTAGTTGGAGAACAGGGTAATGTAGGTCAAACTAACTATTCTGCAACAAAAGCAGGAGTTATTGGTATGACAAAAACCTGGGCTAAAGAATTAGGATATAAAGGAATTAATGTTAATGCTGTTGCACCAGGTTATATAATGACAGAGATGGTTTCTAAAGTTCCTGAAAAAGTATTAGAAAAAATAAGAAATAAAGTTCCTTTTAAAAAATTAGGTGAGCCTGAAGATATAGCAAATGCCTATCTATTTTTAGCTTCATCAGAATCAGAATACTGTAATGGTACTATTTTAGATGTAAATGGCGGAATTAGTATATAATATCAATTTGAAGGGAGGGACTGAATTGGATTTTCAAAAACTATATGATGAAAAATTAATAACTACAAAAGAAGCAGTTGCTAAGGTAAAATCAAATCAAAAAGTATGTACTGCAATGGCTGGTTCTGAACCACAGGGGTTGTTAAATGAACTTGGAAATAGAAAAGATGAGTTAGAAAATGTCAATATAGTTTCGTGTTTAATGATGGGGGACTATGATTTTTTAAAACCTGAAATGAAAGGACATTTTTTAAATGAAACCTGGTTTTATGGTCCTGGAGATAGGGCTAATCATGTACATGGTAATGTAACATATATTCCTAATAACCTTCATGAAGCAGGTAAAATTAAGATAGAAAATGATAATATCAATATCTTTTGGGGTACTGCTACTTCAATGGACAAAAATGGATTTTTCTCTTTATCTTTAGGACTGACTTATGAAAAAATGATGGTAGAAAATATTGATATGGTTGTTTTAGAAATCAATGAAAACTTGCCCTGGACACTTGGAGACACACAAGTTCATATAAAAGATGTAGATTTTGTTGTTGAAAATAATGCACCCTTAATTGAATTACCTTTTATTGAGCCAGGTGAAGTCGAAAAACAAATTGGCAGAAATGTAGCTGATTTAATTGAAGATGGCTCAACTCTTCAACTAGGAATAGGTGGAATTCCTAATGCTATCTCTTATTACTTAAAAGATAAAAAAGATCTAGGTATTCACACTGAAATGTTTACCGATGGTATGGTAGATCTATTTAGAGATGGTGTGATAACAAATAAGAAAAAAACAATGTGGAAGGGTAAAATGGTAGGTACTTTTGCTCTGGGTACTCAAAAATTATATGATTTTATTGATAAAAATCTTGCAGTAGAATTTCAACAGGGTAAGATAACAAATGATCCATATATACTTGGTAAAAACTATAAGATGGTAAGTGTTAATACTGCCCTACAAGTCGACTTAACAGGACAAGTATGTTCTGAAGCAATAGGTCATAAACACTATAGTGGGACCGGTGGACAAGTAGATACCCATCGTGGAGCTCAAAGATCTCCTGATGGCAAGGGGATTATTGCTTTACGTTCTACAGCAAAAGATGGTCAAATTTCTACCATCCTTGCTGAACTACCCTTGGGCTCAAAAATAACACTGGGTAGGAATGATATCGATTATGTTGTTACTGAATATGGTGTTGCTCATTTAAAAGGAAAATGTATTAGAGACCGCGTTGACGCAATGATAAGTATTGCCAATCCAAAGTTTAGAGATGATTTGAGAGAAAAGGCTAATAAATTAAAAATTTGGTAAATATACTGAAAGGAGTGATATGAAAG
>JAIPEV010000145.1 GCA_021736965.1 Halanaerobiales bacterium
GAATATCTAACAGAAGACAAAGTTGAAGATGCTAAGATTAAATATATTGACTATGATAAAGAAGAATATATAGAAAAGGAAGCAAGTCAGATTAAGGAATGTTTTGAACTTAAAGATAAAGATACTGTTTCCTGGATCAATATTGATGGATTATCAGATGTTGATACAATTAAACAAATAGGTGATAATTTTGATATTCATCCACTTGCTTTAGAAGATATCTTACATGTTCACCAACGGCCTAAACTAGAAGAGTATGATAACTCTTTATTTATAGTTTTAAAGATGTTAAATTACAACGAAACAAGTAAAGAGATTGACTCAGAACAGTTAAGTATCATAGTTGGGAAAAACTATGTAATCACTTTCCAAGAAAAACCTGGTGATGTATTTGATCCAATCAGAGAGAGGCTTAAAAATAAAAAGGGTAAAATCAGGACAATGAATGCAGACTATCTTGCTTATTGTTTAGTAGATCTGATTGTAGATAACTACTTTATTATCTTAGAAAAGATCAGTGATAGAATAGAATTTATTGAAGAAGAATTAATTAACGAACCTTCTGAAAAGACCCTAAAATCGATTTATGAGCTGAAAAATGAAATGATATTTTTAAGAAAATCAGTCTGGCCCCTTAGAGAGGTTGTAAATCGTTTAGAAAAAAACGAGATAGACTTTATTGATAAGTCAGTCAAGTTATACTTTAGAGATCTTTATGATCATACAATTCAGGTTATTGAAACTGTTGAAACCCTAAGAGATATGTTAAGTGGGATGCTAGATATATATTTATCTTCTCTTAGTAATAAAATGAACGAGGTTATGAAGGTACTTACAATTATAGCTACAATATTTATACCTTTAACATTTATTGCAGGTATTTATGGAATGAACTTTCAGTATATGCCTGAACTTGACATAAGGAATGGTTATTTCATTGTATTAGGAATAATGTTAGTTGTCGCATTATATATGGTTTACTTCTTTAAAAAGAAAGATTGGCTTTGATTAATCCCTAGACTAATTTTTGGTTTAGGGTTTCTTTTTTTATTTTATTATTAGTTGATTCATTAAAATAATATTAATCACACAATTTAACATAATTTTGTGATAGTTTTTTGATAATTAAAACTTAAAATTAGTTTAAGAGTAAAATAGAAATTTAAAAATAGTTAACAAATTGTGGATATGCCGCTAATGTGGGTAATGGGGACAATTAAAGAATAAATTACCCACATTACCCATACCGCTTTTAAAAACTAAAGAACAAGTTTATTATATATTCACAATTACGATTATGACTACGACTACTAATTTAAATACATCAAGCCCGTCATAATTATCATATATTTATAGAGATTTATTATTTATCGCTAAGCATATTATACATACATATTATACGAGGAGGAACATTTAATGAAGAAGAGATTTATGGTTTTATTGTTATTTTTAACAATAACTATCTTGTTTACTATCTCAGCAGGGGCAGAGAGTATTGAACTTAATTTATCAAGATCTTATCAGTTGACCTTAGAAGATAATACCTCTTTAAAAATTGCTCAAAAAGAGTTAGATAATAAAATGATTCAATATGAAAAAAGTAAAGCACAGAACCTACTGAATCAATCAAATTATAATGAGATACAGGCTGAATATAATCTAATGGCGGCAAGGAAGGTTTATTTAGATACAGCCAACAATTTATTAAGAGAAACTCTTCAAAAATACACTAACATTTTATTAAAAAAAAGAAATATAGAGCTTATAGATAGACAGATTAATTTAAACGAAGACCGTTTAAGTGAAATAAAATCTCAATATGAGGTAGGCGAAAAGAGCCAACTGGATATTTTAGACCAACAGATTGAAGTAAATGATCTTAACAAAGAAAAAGGGCAACTTAAAAATGAGTATGAACAGTTAAAGACAGAATTTAAAATACAACTAGGATTAGATAAGGACCAGGGGATTGGATTGAGTGAATTAACAAAACCAAAATATTTAAATTTAAGTGAAGAAGAAATATCATCTCAAGCTTTAGAAAACAACTGGAATATAAAGATGAATAGATTAAATCTTGAATTAGCCAAGATTGAGAAAAAAAGGAATGAAGTAAGTTCCACATCAGAGATGGATAAAAAAATTTCTGAGAATAAAGTTCATATAGCTCAATTACAGATTGAACAGCAAAAAGAAGAACTCAACAATAGGTCACGGGAGTTAAAAAATCAACTTGTCAATATTGAAAATAACATAGAATTATTTCAAGATAGAACAAAAAAAGCAAAAGATACCAATGAAATATTAAAACAACAGTATGATGCAGGTCTAACCACTCAATATGATCTTGTTGAAGGAGAAATATCTGTTTTACAGTCAGAGTATCAGTTATATAGTTCATATATGAGTTATTATCTTCAAAAATTAAATATTGAACTGTTAATGAACCCTGAAGCAGAGGTGTTAAACGATGTTAATTAAGAGTAGAGATTCAGTATTATTTGCTATCATTTTAATTTTACTAACATTTTCAGTAAATACCTATGCTGAGGATTATAATTTCGAAAAATTAATCACATATGGTTTAAATAATAATATTGAAATCCGAAAATTAGAAAATGAAATTCAGATCATTAAAAATAATATAAAGTTAACAAATGCCCAGGGTGATTGGCAGGCAAATTTGAACTTAAATAAATCTTTGATAGAGGAAGAAAATGTTATTGTTACTAAAAATAAAGATCAGATAAATTTATCAATAAATAAAAAAATTGTTCAAAATAAGCTTACTATTAATCCCAATTTTTCATATGATTTTGACGGTTCTGATTTTATTTATGGGATAAGTATGAACTTTGATCTTTATCCTAATATACCTTCTGAAAGTATCAAAAATATTATAACTTTAAATAACCAGATCAATCAAAAACAAAAAGAACTATATAATAAAAAGGCTGAGCTATTAAAAAAATGGTTGGATCAGTATTTACAATTGATCAGGCTTGATGAAAATATAAATCTTTTAGAAAAAAGACTTAAACTTGCAGAAGATAACTATAAAAACAGTCAGGATAAATTTAAAATAGGAGAAGCTAGCAAAGAAGAACTTCTGCAGGCAGAGATAGATTTAAATGATACACAGTATAATCTTAGACAGATCCAACAGCAGTATAATACCCTTAATATACAACTTTTAGATTCTTTACAGTTAGAAAAAGATCCCGATATTATTTTAAATAAAGATTCTAAAATCATAACCAGGTTAAAACAGTTAACTGACAAAATAGAAATTGATGATATTGATAAACAAAAGTATATAGATAACTCAGTAAAGACAAGCAGCCAGTTTGCTCAGATTCTAAACCAAAAAGAATATCTCAATAAGGAGTTAGATTGGTTAAAAAAAGAAGATACTTTTAAAGTGACTTTAGAGGGAAGTTATGACAGTGAGAGTGAATTTGCTGCTTCTGTTAATCTTAGTTATAATATTTTTGACAGTGAGTTGCAAGTTATAAAAGAAAAAAATAAAAACCAGGAGATAGATAATATTCAGCTTACATTAAAAAGTCTATATCAACAGAGTGAAAACAGTCTGAAAAATATAATTGATAAAGTTGAGCTAGCAGAGTTAGAAAAAAAGAATTTAATAATTAAATATGATAAAGTGAAAAATGAAAAAGAAATAGTAAAAAAACAGTTTGAAGCTGGAGCAGTTAATAAAGAAGTATTGGAAAATAATAGATTAAATGAGCAAAACATGCTAATCAATCTTAAAAAAAGTTATGACCAGATATTTTTAAATAAATTGGACCTTTTAATATTTTCTAAACCGGGTGATATTATAGGGGAGGTCAGATCTAAATGAAAAAAATATTAGTAATTATTATTGTTATATTACTTGTAATTACAGGTATTTATTATGGATATAATAGATTTTATGCTAGTTTGGATACAGAAGAAAACCAACAGATTATAACCGATCAAAATACTATTGAAGTAAGTGAAGGTAGTATGAAAAAGACTATATCTGCCAGTGGTAATATTTATCCGGTAAAAGATAGAAGCTTGACCTTTTCAACTAATGGAACTATTGATTCTTTAAATATTGAAGAAGGAGATAAAGTAGTTAGAGATTATATTTTAATCGAATTAAAAAATAATCAGGCTAAACTGCAGTTTTTAAGAGCTGAAAATCAATATAAAAATGCTCAAATAAATGGTTCGCCAAATGCGATTAAAGAAGCAGAATTGGATTATAAGATTGCTAGAGAAAATCTTGAAGATACACGATTAAAAGCCCCCTATACAGGTGTAATAACTGAACTTTTAGTTCAAGAGGGAGATTATATAAATAGCGGTCAACAGGTAGCAACTTTAATTGATAATTCTCAATATGAAGTAAGTGCTAATATTGATGAAAGTGAATTATCAAGTTTAGAAGTGGGTCAAAATGTTGAAATTAATATGGAGGCATTACCCGGGTTAGAACTAAAAGGGAAGTTAACCGAAATTAGCTCTAAAGCTGTAAATAATAGTGGTGTGGTTACGATTTCGATAACTGTTTTAATTGATTCAGTATATGACTCCTTTAAACCCGGGTTATCTGCTGATATAGAAATAATAGTTGGACAGGTAAAAGATAAAATTATTATTCCAGTAACAGCTTTAATCAACCGTAATGGTAAAAAAGTAGTATTAAGAGTAAATGAAGATAGTACAAAACCTGTAGAAGTAAAAACAGGTCTAACAGATGGAATAAGAATTGTTATTGTGTCAGGATTAAAAATTGGAGATAAAATAATAGTCAATAGTTCTGTGATGGCCAATCCAGGTGAAGTTCAAAGACAGTTTCCTCAAGGAATGATAGGTGGAGGACCCGGTAGGTCTGGAGGCAATTAATATGATAAAATTAGAAGATATCAGCAAAATATATAAAAACGGCAAAGTAGAAGTTAAGGCTTTAAAAGAGATTTCTTTTGAAATTGATAAAGGGGAAATGGTCGCTATTATGGGCCCTTCCGGATCAGGAAAATCGACATTGATGCATATTATTGGTTGTCTTCACAAAGCTACTTCAGGATATTATGGTTTAAATGGTCAGGATATTTCTAAAGCAAGTGAAAAATATCTTGCTATTATTCGGAATAAGGAAGTAGGTTTTGTATTTCAGCAG
>JAIPEV010000146.1 GCA_021736965.1 Halanaerobiales bacterium
TGTGTAGATTCTTGTCCAATGTATCTTTTACCGTTGAAATTATCTGATTTAGCGCAATATGAAAAGTATGATATGTTAGATAAATATGATATACAAAGTTGTATAGAATGTGGTTCTTGTTCTTATATATGTCCTTCAAACAGACCATTATTAGATTATATAAGAATAGGTAAGATGGAAGATATGAAATTGAAAAAATCATCACAGTAAGGAGGATAGTTATGAATAATGAACAGTTACTAGTTACACCAAATCCTCACATTAAGAGTTCAACATCTGTTGAAGAAATAATGTGGTCGGTTGTATTTGCTTTATTACCTGCTGTTATAGCAGCAACTTATTTTTTTGGGTTACGAGCTTTATTAATTGTAATAACCAGTATAATAGGTGCAGTAATAACTGAATATGTCTTTTTAAAGATCCGGAAAAAAACAGTTGTAATTAATGATGGAAGTGCTGTATTAACAGGTTTGCTTTTAGCTTTAACTTTACCTCCTTCAATACCATTATGGACAGCTTTTTTAGGTAGTGTAGTAGGTATAGGTCTTGGAAAACAAGTTTTTGGAGGTTTAGGATTTAATCCTTTTAATCCTGCCCTAGTAGGGAGGGCTTTTTTAACTGCTTCATATCCGGTTTTGATGACTACTTGGGTTGTAGATGGAAGATCAACTGCAACACCACTAAGTTTTATTTCAAACGGTCAAGCAGTAAAATTGTGGGACTTATTTATAGGTAATACAGGTGGATCTTTAGGAGAGACATCTGCTTTAGCTCTTTTATTAGGTGCAGCTTATTTGATTTATAAAGGCTACATAAATTGGAGAATACCATTTGGAATGATTTCGGTAGTAGTTATTATTACATATATTTCAGGAGAGAATCCCATTGTACATCTTTTTGCGGGAAGTTTAATATTAGGAGCATTTTTTATGGCCACAGATATGGTCACTTCTCCTGTTACTAAGAAAGCAAGATGGATCTTTGGAATTGGGATTGGTTTACTGGTTGTCATCATCAGGTTGTGGGGTGGATATCCAGAAGGTGTTATGTATTCAATACTATTAATGAATACAACAGTTCCTTTATTAGATAGATATCTAAAACCTAGAACTTTGGGGGTGGCAAGTTAAATGGATACAAAGATCTCTAAGTTAGTAGTAACTTTATCTGTAATCGGAATAATTTCTGCTATCGCCCTATCATTTGTATATCAATGGACAACACCATTTATCGAAAAACACCAGTTAGAAGCCAGAAAACAGGCAGTAAGATCTGTACTTCCTGAGGCAGAAGAGTTTCAGGAAAAAATTATTAATGGTATTACTTTTTTTGAAGGGTTTGATTCTTCTCAAAAAAGGATTGGAGTGGCTATGATTGCAAAAGGGCCGGGATACCAAAATATTATTGAAGTAATGATCGGTGTTAATTTAGAAAAAGATTATATATTTGGTATAGATGTTTTAAGCCATGAAGAGACCCCAGGATTAGGAGCAAGAATTACTGGTCAACAATATAGAAAAAATTATCAAAATAAACCTTTTGGAGATTATAATGTGGTTAAAAGAACACCACAAAATGATCTAGAAGTAGAAGCAATTTCAGGGGCAACAATTTCTTCAAGGAGTGTTGCAAAGATTGTACAAGATGCTGTAAAAAAGATAAATGAAGCATATGGAGGTGGAGTTTAAATGCTGAAAAAAATATATAAGGACTTTAAAAATGGACTTTGGAAAGAGAATCCAATTATAGTATTAGTTATTGGTATGTGCCCCACCTTAGCTGTAACAAATACTGTCGAAAATGGTTTGGCGATGGGAATAGCAACTTCATTTGTATTAATATCATCTGAAATAGTAATTTCTCTTTTCAAAAAATTAATACCTAATAACGTTAGGATCCCAAGCTTTATTTTGATAATAGCAACATTTGTTACCTTTACAGATTATTTTCTTAAAGCATTTTTTCCTGACATTGCAGCTTCTTTAAGCTTATTTATACCATTAATTGTAGTTAACTGTTTGATTTTAGGAAGACAGGAAGCATTTGCTTCAAAAAATCCTACTTCTCGTGCAATAGCTGATGCATTAGGTATGGGTATAGGCTTTACTTGGGTTTTAGTTTTACTTAGTGCAGTTAGAGAACTTTTTGGAATGGGATCTATCTTTGGAATAGGAATTTTAGGAAGTTGGTATGAACCTATGGTTATAATGGTTCTACCTGCAGGAGCCTTTTTAAGTTTAGGTATTCTTGTAGGTATAATGAATATGATCAAAAGGAGGGGTAATTAATGGAAGAGTTTAGAGTCGTACTTTTAGTTTTTATAAGTACAGTTTTAATAAATAACTTTATCTTAGTTAAGTTTTTAGGAATCTGCCCCTTTTTGGGAGTTTCAAAACAGGTAGAAACTGCTTTTAGTATGGGTCTAGCTACAACTTTTGTGATGACACTTACTGCTGCAGCAACTTGGTTAATTAATACATATATACTTGAAGCTTTAAATTTACCCTTTTTAAGATATGTTTCTTTTATAATAGTAATTGCTTCTTTAGTACAGTTTGTAGAGATGTTTATTAGAAAATCTAGTCCAGTACTATATAAAGCACTTGGTATATTTTTACCTTTAATAACTACTAACTGTGCTATTTTAGGATTAGCTTTACTAATTCCATTAAATGGATATAACTTTATTACAAGTGTAGTATTTGGCTTAGGAGCAGGTATTGGGTTTACTTTAGCTATAGTATTAATGGCTGGATTAAGAGAAACATTAGAATTTGGAGATGTGCCTGAAACTCTACAAGGAGTCCCTATCACATTGATTTTAGCTGGATTAATGGCTATGGCTTTTATGGGTTTTTCAGGATTAATATCGATATAGTATATTAAATATAAGATTAGTGGAGGTGACAATGTGGATCCGGTTTATATATATTCTATTTTGAGCATGGGAGGAATAGGTGCAATATTAGCTATAGGATTAGGTCTTGCATCTAAAAAGTTCCATGTTGAGGTAGATGAAAGAATCACACAAGTTGAAGAAATACTTCCGGGAGCAAACTGTGGTGCATGTGGATTTGCAGGTTGTAGTAGTTTTGCACAAGCAGTTATAAATGGTAATACAGAGCTAACAGGTTGTCCTGTTGGAGGAGAAGTTGTTGCAGATAAAATTGCCGAAATTTTAGGTGTTGAAGGTGAAACAAATGAAACTGTTAGAGCTCAATTACTCTGTAATGGAGGAATTAAGGAAACAAAAAAATTATCTAACTATCAAGGTATTAAAACTTGCAAAGCTGCTGATTCAATTAATGGAGGCACCAAAAGTTGTCAGTACTCATGTTTAGGATATGGTGATTGTATGGAAGCCTGTCCATTTGATGCAATAACAATAAGTGATAATGGATTGCCAATAATTGATAAAGAAAAATGTACAGGTTGTGGGAAATGTGTTACTGCTTGTCCAAAAAATATTATTGTGTTGGCTCCTGAAACCAAATTAAATCATATAAGATGTTCATCACATGATCCTGGTAAGGTTGTGTCGAAAATATGTGAAGTAGGTTGTATCGGTTGTACACTCTGTGTAAAAGCCTGTCCAGTTGATGCAATTACTATGAAAGATAATCTTGCAGTAATTGATTATGATAAATGTATAAACTGTGGAATTTGTTCAACGAAGTGTCCAACAAATACAATTGAGTTTAATGGAAGATTAATTGAAAAATTAATTATAACAGATAACTGTGTGGGATGTACTAGATGTAAAAAAGCCTGTCCAGTTGATGCGATTAGCGGAGAGATAAAGAAAGTTCATGAGATAGATCAAGATAAGTGTGTACAATGTGGATTATGTGCTAAAGTGTGTAAAGTAGATGATGCTATTATAGTTACATATAAAGATTAGATTTGATCAGTATAGATAAATTTCTGATTTATATCCGGGCAATAAAGCTCGGATTTTTCTTTTATAAATTGGTTTAGTTTAATTTATATATATGATAGACATTTAACTCAAAAAATGTTAAAATAATAACGATTAGGAGTTGAAATTTAATTGCAAAATATTAACAAATTTTTAACATTTTATGATAAAATTTTAATAGTATTTATAATAGTATTTTCTCTTGGAATGATTATCTATCCTTTTGTTAGTGCATATTTATCAGATGAACAGGATTTACAGTCTAGTATTTATATAAAGGTTGGTTCAAATCAAGTTCAAAAAATTCCACTTACAGATACTTATCGAGAGGACCCACTCATGATAGAAGTTAATGGGCCCCTGGGTATGAGTATCATTGAAGCTTATAATGGGAGAGTCAGATTAAAAGAAGCTCCTAAAGAAGATCCAGCTAAAATTTGTGAAAAAACAGGATGGATTTCTAAATCTGGACCTTCAATAATATGTGTACCTAATAGGGTTTCAATTTGGATTGAAGAGGAAAATAGTGATATTGATACGGTATCATGGTAACTTATTATTGTCTAAGATATGAAGGAGTATAACACTTTTTGTTGAAATATTTAAAGTGAGTCTTTGAATTTTGAAATGAGGTTTTAATTGATGAAAACCAGAAGAATTGTAATAGTTGCTCTCTTAGTTGGTCTAGGTCTTATCTTGCATTTAGTAGAAAATATGTTACCTCTTACATATATAATACCAGGAGCAAAGCTTGGTTTGGCAAATTTAGTTAATCTATTAGGATTAATAATATTTGGTTTTTTTGCCGGGCTACAAATTCTTCTTTTAAGAATTTTTCTAGGCTCATTATTGGCTGGTACTTTTATGACGATTAATTTTTATTTAAGTTTGAGTGGTGGTCTTTTAGGGTATTTAATCATGAGTTTGTTTTTTTATTATTTTAGAGACAAATTTAGTATAATTGGTCTCAGTTTATTAGGTGCAGTTTTTCATAATGTAGGACAGATTGTTACTGCTTTTTTTATAATATCGAATGATGCTATATTTTATTATTTACCATACTTGATCTTACTTGCTTTACCGACAGGTTTTGGTGTCGGTCTAATAGTTATCTTTACTTATAATTATTTACCAAATGAGCTAAAATGGATTGATAAATAATGAATAATAAA
>JAIPEV010000147.1 GCA_021736965.1 Halanaerobiales bacterium
CACAAGGGAAGCTCTGCCTTCATCTTTGCTTTTTTACATACCTTTTCTTCCCATTTTTTATGATCTATTATATCAATATCTCCAAAAATTCCAGTGTTTATACCCTTTTCCTTTAAATCTTTTAGTGTATTTATAAAAACCTCTTGATATTGATCCCAGCTTGCTTTCTTTGTAACTAATGGTATTTTAAGAGAATCAGACTGAGCCTCAATAACTTCTATAGGTAAGTTGTGTGATCTAGATCTTTTTCCTGTTTCATTTAAAATATTTAATAGAAACTTAGCATTCATATTATTTTCGATTGCTTTATATAAAGAAAGTGAAGAGTCTTTTCCTCCACTCCATGAACAAAAACTTTTGCTATCCATACGATACTCTCCTATTATTTTATTTTATTTGTCTTAATTTGCATTTCACATTCCCCACCATCTATACTCAAAATTTCAAAACCTGCTTTTTTATATATCTTAAATGCAGGCAAATTCTTTTTGTTAACACTTAATTTGATATACTCTTTTTTATAGTTATAGTTTTTGATTCCAAACTTTAATCCTTCAATTAAAAAAGAATAACTTAGCTTCTTTCCTACAAAAGAGGGGCTTAAGGCCAAACCAATTTCTAAGTAATAATCATTCAAATAGTATTCAAACAAACCTATAATCTCCTGATCTTTATTATATACAACAAAGCCTTCACAGTCACCTGGCCCCTTTAGATGAATATTTCCCTCTTCATAGCTCTTAAAATAGGGATCCATGTATATTTTTTTTATATAACCACTGTATCTCCAGTTTTTTATTATCTTTGCTTTTTTTATTGTGATTGGTTCAAATGAATATTTCATTACCTCACCTACTTTTATTTAATTTTTTAAGCTTTTTAAATTATAACTAAAAATTGTTGTAAGTTTATAATACTATTTTAAATAAATAGATTAGGATTATTTAAAAAAGATAATATCTAGATTCTGATAATTGATCAATCATAGCTTTTGAATACAACATTGAATTTTTTAGAAAATAAGCTTATTATATTTTATTATCAAAACATAATTAACCACTCATTTTAAAGTATTTCCTGTTAAAAAGTTAAAACAGTAAAAGTATCTTAAATTGCCAAATTATAGCCGAGAAAGTTCCGCCTATGTTAACAGAAATTGATGAATCGGGTATTATATTTTTAACTTCTTTGTTAATTATATACATATTTGTTAAAATGTATTTTATACTTGCCCTTTTTCGGATTTAAAAGAGATATTAGCTTATGTTTTGTAATTGTTAATATTAACTAATAGAGAACAAAACATCTTCTTAAATAATATTGCAAAACTAGTTAACAATAATCAAGATATAGTTGATAAACTCAAAGCATGAAAAATTTGACTGAGTTTTACTAATTTTTAAAGAGATAATACTTCCCATCACTGTTAAAAAAATATTAGAGAAGTTAAAGTTATTAATAACAAAGAACAAAAATAGATGACATATTGAAACCATAAAATTGGTCATCAAATTACTAATCTTTTTGTGTAAAAAAAGTTGGCCCAAAAATTATAAAAAATTGAATAAATATCTAAAAATACTACTAAAGGTCTTAATAGAGTATATAAAAACCTTGATAGCTTAACATTTTAACAATTAAAACAATTTATTGAATACAAAGTTCGTTACTATAAAAACGAAGGGAGGGGATCTCAAATCTATCTGTTATAAATATTTCTAAATAATTTACATTCTTTTAGATCTTACTTTTTAATCAACCTTTCCGAACGAACAATGTGGGTATTGACAAACTGGACAGTCATGACAAAGTCCACCATATGATAGCTTAACAAATTTAGCCTTAGTTATTTTTTCTCCTGACAATAATCTGGGATAAACAATATCAAAAACAGTTGTCCTTTCAAAAATTACACAAGCTGGTAGTCCTAAGATTGGAATTTGATCTAAATATGCTAACATTAGTTTATTACCTGGTAATACAGGAACCCCATATTTTATTACCTTAGCACCTGTGTTTTTTATTCCCAGAGGTGTCACATCATCTGGATCAACTGACATTCCACCACAGTTTAATAATATATCAGCACCTTTATTTTTAAATTCTAATAAACTTTTTGTAATCTTTTCTGGTTCATCTGGTAAATATTTATAATCTAATAATTCTCCTCCCCATTTTTTGAATTTCTTATTTAAAGTGGGAAGAAACTTATCTTCAATCCTACCATGATATACTTCATTGCCAGTAATTACTACTCCTACTTTTAATTTTTTATATGGATTAATTTTAAATAATATATTTTCTTTAAGAATTGATAATATTTTATTCATTTTTTTAACTCCAATAGTTAAGGGATTAATTCTAACCCCAGCAATTACCTCATCCATTTTTACTGGGCTATTTGTATGACCAGTAGTTATTAGTATATCACTTTCACTATTAGCCTTAAATAGTAAATCTTTATTTATTATTAATATTCCATCTATTTTTGATATTAAAGATATTTTGCCTTCATGAGGATCTTCAAACTTAATATTATCACTTTTAAGAATAGATGCCATTTTAAATGCAGCTTCATCTTCATGTAAAGTATCTTTATCTAAATTTAAAACATAAATGTTTTCTTTACCCATATCCTTTAAAACATTTATATCTTCTTTTCTTATAATATGACCTTTTTTAAACCTTGCACCTTTATATTCACCAGGAATTATCTGAGTCATATCATGAGCTACTACATGACCAACTGATTCATCAACCGATATTTTCTTTATACTCATTTATTTTCACCTCTTTATTTGAATTAAAACTTAGTAACTTACTACCTAAAAATCTAGCTTCATTTTTGCTATGTGTAACATAAATAACTGGTATCTGCCATTCTTTTTGTATATTTTTAATTTCTCTCATTAGTTTTATTTTCATTTCATTATCAATTGATGATAATGGTTCATCTAATAGTAATAAATCTGGTTCAATCATTAATGACCTTGCTAATGCTACTCTTTGTTTTTCACCACCAGATAATGTATTTGGATATCTATTTATTAAATCTTTGACATGACATTTATTAATAATTTTATCTAATTTATTCTGATTGTAATTATTATTTTTCCTACTATACTTAATATTGTTCAATACATTTAAGTGAGGAAATAGGGCATAGTCTTGAAATATATAACCTATTTTTCTTTTAAATGGTGGAACATTAACTTTGCTTTTAGAGTTATAATATGTATTTCCTTTTAATTTAATCAAACCACTATCAGGATTTTTAAGTCCAGCAATACAGTTTAAAATAGTTGTTTTACCTGATCCTGAAGCACCGTAAAATATTAATATAGTGTTACCTAATTCAAACTTTTTATTTATTATCCTATTATCGACCTTCTTTTTTATATTTACCTTTAAAACCATTGAGTAACACCTCGTTTTTGATTGCTATTATATATTTTTAAAACTCCCATAATAAGAATTGAAAATACTATCATAACAATTGAAACAGTTACTGCCATTTCAAGGTTCCCTCTATTCATATTTAGATAAACTGCAATTGGTAAGGTTTCAGTCTTATATTTTGTTGCTCCAGCTAACATTATAGTTGCACCAAATTCTCCCATTGCTCTTGCCCAAGCAGTTGTAACTCCTGTTATAATACCATCTTTGGATAATGGGATGGTTATATTTTTAAAAACTTGAAAATGATTATCTCCTAAAGTCATTGCAGCTTTTTCCAATTTAAAATCTATACTTGAAAAAGCTATCTTTAAACTTCTTATTAGTAATGGAGCACACACAACAAACTGGGCCATTACTATTCCTAATCTTGTAAATACAAAGTTTAAACCTATTTTAGCTAAATAATTTCCTCCAATTGGTCCTAATAATACAAGCAAACTTAATCCTATAATGATTGGTGGCAAAACTAAAGGGATATCTAAAATGATATCTATTAAATTTTTAAACTTAAAATCATATCTTGATAAAACATAAGCAACAGGTATCCCAAAAATAGTTGCAAAAAAGACTGCACTTAATGAAGTAGTAAGACTTAAAATTAATGAAAATGCAATCTCTTCATTATTAATTAACAGATTAATTATATTTGATGTTTTAATATATAGTGTTGGTGAAATTAAAACAATAACTATTAAAACTACAAATATAAAAAATATACTTATCATCATATATTTGAATATACTATATTTCATTTTTACACCTTCTAATATGTATTATATCCATATTTTTCAAATATTTTTATACTTTTACTGCTCTTTATATATTCAATAAATTTTTCTGCTTCTTTTTTATTACCTGAATACTTTAAAACGCCAATAGATATTTTTTTAATTATATTATTATTTTTTGGTATTTTGATCATATCCAGTTCATCTGTATTTTCAAAATAGTTAGCTTTCCAAACTATACCAGCATCAGCTTGATTTAATAAGATATACATTTTGACCTTGTTTACTGTTTCTGCCTTTGCTATAATATTTTTTTCAATATTTTCTTCTATATTATTTTTAATAAATATTTCTTTTGTAACTTTACCGATTGCTGCACTTTCATCTGCAACAACTAATCTAATATTTGGTAACAATATATCTGAGTAATTATTTATATTATTGTTGTTTTTATTTTTTATTATAACTGGTGTATGTTTTGCCACATCATATTGACTATATAGGTCTGCTTGTTCATATAATTTATTTATATACCATTTATCAGCTGCAATATATAAATCTCCTTTTTTTATTGTATTTATTTGGTTTAGTAATACCCCTGAAGCATTAAACTGTGTACTAACTTTTGTACCAAATTCATTATGATAACTTTCGATTATTTCTTCCATTGGTTTAATCAAACCTGCGGCTGCATAAATGTTAAGTTTATTTTGTGCATTAATTTTAACAGTAAAGTTAAATAATAAAGATAAACTCAATATTACTATTGTCAGATTTTTTAGCAAAAATCCCACTCCTATTTTCGTTATTTGTGACCACGTATAACGTTTACAAAAAAATATTTTATTTATAACTATTCTGACATAGAATATTATAATG
>JAIPEV010000148.1 GCA_021736965.1 Halanaerobiales bacterium
GGAGAAGTTAAAGATTGGCAATACTTTGATGAAGAACAGTTAAAACCTGTATCTAAAGGTATTGTAGGTAAAATTAAAGAACATTTTTCTAATGTTAATCAATCAGGCGGTCCTAGACAAGATGCACCAATGAGATAAAGGAGGTAAATATTATGATAAAAGAATTTGCAAAAGCATGGAACAAAAATAAAGATATTTTAGAAGAAAAAATTAAAACTACAGAAATCAATGATTATACTGATTTATTAGTTTTATTAATTGAAGAAGTAATTAATCCTGAAATGGATAATTATGAAAAATTAGACACAGAAAAAATAACTGTTATAGATAATGGCGATTATCAAGGTACACAAATTTATTTGATACCACAAAATACTTATCAACCTTCAGTAAGTGAATATGTAGTAACACATAATTATTATGGAAGTTGTTCGAGTTGTGATGCTTTATTGGCTGCAATAGGTTGGGGTACAGAAAATAAAGATATTAAAGCATTAATGAATATTACATTACATTTACTTCAAAGAATGAAATGGTTAGATAAATAAAAATATCAAGGAGGAATTAAATAATGGCTAAAAGTAAAGATTTAGTTTTAAAGAAAACGCATAAGCAGTTGAAAGACTTTTTACAAAAAAAGTCAGAAGCATTACCGGAAAATTTGAATGAAACAAGATGGTTGCAAAATGTTATGACAGTTTTGCAAGATGTAGATAACATAGAGAAAATGAGTCCTACATCGGTACGACGCACAGTCATGCAAGGAGCTTTTTTAGGATTGGACTTTTTTATGGATGAATGTTACGCAATTCCATACGGTAATAAATTACAATTTCAAACGGATTATCGTGGAGAGCGAAAAATTGTTTTAATGTATTCTAGAGAACCTATTTATGATATATATGCAAAGGTTGTTAGAAAAGGAGAAAAGTTTGAAAGTGGTGTTAAAAATGGAAGGCAATATCTAGACCATGATGAAGATGGATTTTCAGATGCTGAAATTATTGGTGCTTATGCAATTGCACTTTATAAAGAAGGTTATATTAGATATGAAAAAATGTCTAAAAAAGAAATAGAAGAAATTAGAGATAATTTTTCTAAAATGCCGAATGGTATGATGTGGACAAAAACGCCACAAGAAGCATACAAAAAAACAGTTATGCGTAGGCTTTGTAAAACAATTGAAACGGATTTTAACCAGGAACAAAAAAGAGCTTATGATGAAGGTTCTGGAATGGAATTTGATAATAATAAAAATAGAGAAAAAGAATCTTCCCCATTTGATGAAGATGTTATAGATGCTGATTATGAAGAGGTTGAAGAGGAAGATAACGAAGAAGAGCTATCAGATGAAGAGTTTGCAGAGGATATAGCAGAAGATATGGAAGAAGATGATGACTGATGAAAGACTTAGGTAATTGGAAACAAAGTAGGATGGAAAATGCTATAGTGTCTGATATACCCACCAGTGAGCAAAGCAAATCAGTAACAAATGTTGAACATTATGGTGGGTATTTAGTTTGTGAATCAGTTTTTAATGAAGATATAAGAAAATTAATAATTAAATCACCAGAATTAATACAAAAATTAAAAGAATTACTGAATTTCATTGATGATTATGTACCACAAAAAATAATTTCAGACCCTGATTGTATCGGATGGCTTGATGAAATAGATGAATTAGTTAAAGAAATAAAAGGTGATAACCGATGAGTGAATATACAGAAAAACCGTGGGGTTATGAAGAAAGTCAAACTGTAGGTGATAATTATTTAGCTTTTATTGTGAGCATAGAAAAAAATCAAACTAAAGAATTAGGACGTTTAGGTGATTTTGAAGTAAGCAGAAGTGAAACAAAAGCTAATGCTAAATTAATAGCAAAATCACCAGAAATGATTGACATGTTAAAGAAATGCCGTGACTTTTTAAACTTAAAATCTTATGGTACTAAATTAACAGCACAAATTAATGATTTATTAAATGAGATAGAAGGTGATAATGATTGATTTGAAGGGAAAAGAATTCGGTAGATTAAAGGTAATAAAACAAGTAAAAAGTAATAACAGACACAAAAAATGGTTATGTCAATGTAAATGCGGTAATAAAACTATTGTTCAGGAAAGTAATTTAATTAGTAATCACACTAAAAGTTGTGGTTGTTATAATATAGAAAGAGCTATTGAAACTAATACTACTCATGGTATGTCAGATACTAGGTTTTATCAATGTTGGAGAGATATGTTAGATAGAACTTCACGAAAGAAAAATTATGCATATGAACTATATGGTGGCAGGGGTATTGAGGTTTGTGATAGGTGGAAAACATTTGAGAATTTTATGGAAGATATGTATGAAAGCTATAAAAAACATTCTAATAAATATGGTGAAAAAGATACCACTTTAGATAGAAAAGATAATAATGGTGATTACAAGCCTGATAATTGTAGATGGGCTACTTATAAAGAACAAGCATTAAATAAAAGAACGAATAAAAAATATTTAATAAATGGCAAAAAACTTACTAAAAAGGAAATAGCAGAAAAATATAATTTAACTTATTCAGCCATAAACCATAGAATTCAAAGAGGTTGGGATAAAAAAGATTGGATTAAACCAATGAGAGAACAAAAATTAAATAAAGAAGATGTAATTAAAATTAGAAATTTAATACACAACTCTAATTTTACGCATGAAGAAATTGCAGAAAAATATAATATATCAGTCGGTTATGTTAGCAGTATTAAAAGTAAAAGAGTTTGGAAACATATTTAAGGAGTGATTTGTTATTGAATTAAACCATGAAACGTACCATAGCAGAGAAGAAAATAATAAATACATGTCAGTATCATTATTAAAAAACTTTTTACCTTATTTTCCTTATTATTGCCCAGCTAAAAAAATGGCTGAATTGAGGGGAGATTGGGAACCAGAGAAAAAACCTGCGTTCTTGTTGGGAAATTATGTCCATAGCTGGAACCAAAATAGATTGCAGGATTTTACATCTAAACACCCTGAATTATTCAAACAAAATGGAGATTTATATGCAAAATATAAAAAAGGCGACTATATGATAAATGCTTTAAAAAATGATGAATATATTTCTAAAGTAAGAGCTGGTGGTAAAGAAAAGATATTTACTGCCAGTTTATTTAATGTTGATTGGAAAATTATGATTGATATATATAACCCAGAAAAAGGTACTTTTACAGATATTAAAACTGTTAAAAAGATTAATGAAAGGAAATATAATACTTTTACACAAGAATACCAATCCTGGATAGAATATTACCTTTACGATTATCAGATGGCTATATATGCAGAAATAGAACGGTTAGCAAATGGTAGAGATGAAGGTGATTATTATGTACCGCATATTGCAGCAGTAAGTAAAGAAGACCCACCGGATAAGATAGTTATCCATTTCCCCACCAACGAAGAAAACTGGATACAAAACAAACTTGAACAGGTAGAAATAGCTTTACAGGATATTATTCCGGTATGGAAAGGTGAAGAAGAACCTGAAAGGTGCGAACGGTGTGAATACTGCCGCAGTAGTAAACAGCTTAAAAAATCAATACATTATTTTGATTTTATAGGAGAATAGTAACACACATAAGGAAGGAGGGGTTATCCCTTCTTCTTACTAATTTAAGGAGGTAAAAATGGGTAATCAAAAATACAGCGATGAAGAGTTAATAAATAAATTAAAAAGATTCGCTAGAGATATTAATAAAACCCCTTCACAAATTGATTTCAAAAAGTATAATTTTGATTATTTACCATCTTTTGATACATATGCAAAAAGATTTGGAAAATATAGCATTGCTTGTAAAAAAGCAAATCTTAAACCTAATAATGGATTTAATAATAAAAAATCTGATAGAATCCTTTTAGATGATTTAATTTGGCTTTCAGAAAAGCAAGGAGGTATTACACCTACCATTGAAGAAATGGTTATGCTTAATAATTTATCAAGCCCTAGAACCTGTATAAAAAGATTTGGTAGTTGGAAAAATGCTATAGAAAAAGCCGGCTTAAAATACAATGAAAAAAATAGAGATTATAATCCAAAATTTGCTTTACATTTATTAAAAGAAAAAATTAATAAATCACAAAAAATATTATCTCCAAAAGAAATTAATCAAAGTAATATTTTACCTGATATTAGTTTTTATAAATATCACTTTAAAACATTAAAAGACACTTATAAAAAAATAGGCTTAGATAAAAATGCTCAAAATTTAATAAAATTTACAAATGATTTATTAAATAAAAGTAATAATTTTAATGATTTATTAAATAAAGTGGTTAAAAATCAAGAAGCTATAAAATTATGGTATAAAAAATATAGTAAATTATTGACTTGCAGACAAAAAGATATTATAGATAGAAGATATGGATTGACTGGAAATAAAAAAATAACTTTAAAAGCGATAGGAAGTGATTATTCGTTATGTAGAGAAAGAGTTAGACAATTGCAAAATAAAGCATTAAATAAACTAAAATATTATAAGAGATTAAATGAATTGAAAAATATTTTAAAAGGATGATTATATGAAAATAAAATTATCTTCAAAATATCAAAATATGGGAATAAAAGAGTTCAAAAATAAAGTTAGCAAAATGAATATTTATGATTTACAAAAAACACTTGAAGATTTAAGAAGGTTTAATGATAAAGATAAATTTGTACAAGCAGTTTATAATGAATTAAATATAAGGAGACCAGATATATTATGAAATACATAAATAAGTATTCATATTTTGTATTAGCCTGTTTTATTGAAGGAGTAAGTATTTTAATGAATATAGTTATTAAACCATTTTTAGAAATAGATGATGTTAGGAGGATTTAAGATGGATAAGAAACATACTAGAAAGCATTGTAAAAATTGCTTATGGCCTAATATAGATATAGGTTGTCAGGTATTTGATAATAGAAGTGATCCGATCTTAAATGATGATGGATTTTGTAATGCAAGGATAACTAATAAAAGTAAGTTTGAGAAATTACAGAGAGAATTGCAGTAAGGTGGTGATATAAATAATG
>JAIPEV010000149.1 GCA_021736965.1 Halanaerobiales bacterium
TGTTTTTTAGAAAATACTACATAAAGATTCAGGTGGTGGGGTATAAAATTATAAACAAATTATTATTGTAAGGTTAATCTTTATATATTAATATTATATTTTTCTTGATTAAATAATGGAATAAACCATATATATGCTATCCTTTTTGATGAGATTAATAAATCTGAAATTTATATTAGAAGGCTTATAAACCTTGGGATCTCAAAAAAGAAACAATGTTCAGGTTCATATAACTTAACAGAACCCTTGGAGAGAGGAGGTTTTTTATGGAAAAAATTATGGTTATAAGTATGATAATTATTATTACTATGGGTTTTACATTTAATATTTATGCTGAAGATAATTCAGCAATTATGAAAGAAATATCAATTGAACTAGTAATGAATTATGATTTAGAAGATGACAAAAGAGAGGAACTACAAAATAATTTAAAAAAATTCATTGATTCTGGTATTGATGGCAAAACACTATTAGAAACATTAAAAGAAGAAGATTTCGATGTGTTTGAAGATATATTAAATAAAATAGAACAATTATTAGATGATAACTATTCTTCTGATCACATTAATGAATTGCTAGCAAATGGTAAAATTATAGAGACCAATTTTAATAGTATTGAAAATGTAGAATCAACTAATGAAAAACCATCCAAAGAAAGGGAAATAATTTTTTATGATGATTTTTCCGATTCAACAAGTGGATGGGAAAATAGAGATGGTAATAGATTTGGCTTAAATTATATTGATGGAGAATATGAAGTTAAACATAAACAATTTTCTAGTGGTAGAGTATCATTACCTATTAGACTTGAAAGAGGATTAAATCATTATTCAATAACTGTAGATGCAAAACTATATAGTGGTAGTGGGTCTTATGGGATTACTATTAATTTAATAAATAGCGATAAAAATAGGGCGGATTTCATAATAATAAATGAATCTAACAACAAAAGTTTCTGGTTAATAATTAACAGGGAAGTAGTAAAAAAAATAAATATAAGTAATTATGTAGAGAAAAACAAGTATAACCAGCTGAAATTAGTACAGAATAATAATAAGTCAAAGTTTTATATTGATGGAGATTTGATTATTGAATATGATATACCAAAAATGAATAAGAATAGTAAGGTGGGTTTATTTACTTGTACATCTAATAAAAAAGAAAAACCCACTGTTCGTTTTGATAATTATAAATTAACAAATTTAGATCCAAGTAATATCAAGGATAATAAAAACAGTGAACTTAGTAGTGATAAATATAATACGAGACAGTTAAGGGTTAATGCTGATTATAGAGTCGACCTTACCAATATGAGACCTGCTACTGGTGAAATGTATTGGGTACCTTCTAATAAATTAGGAATGCCTAATACTACGATAGAAGAATTAAAAGAATTAAAAGGAAAACCCAAAAAATTACAAGAGGAAATTGATGTGCTGTATGAAGCATTAGCTTATATTCAAGTATCTGAGATGGAATCGGGCTCAGGTAATATTGCAATTTATGATGATAATAAAAATAGAAGATGGCAATTTCCTGCACCGGCTGAGTTTGCTATTAAAGAAAATAGAGCTAATTGTGTTGGCATAACAAATGTAGTTAATAATCTTTTAAAAGATGATTATGAGGAAATTGGGGGTGCTTGGTATCATAGAAGTTTTATTATTGGAAATCGGAAAGGTGGACATGTAGTAAATTATATTAAACACAATAATAAATATTATATATTTGATGCCTTAGGATACATTCATGAAAGAGATACTTATTCTTCTCCCGAAAATGGTGAGACATATCATAAAGGACATAAACATGGTTGTATACATGAAATAGTTAACAATTCAAATGGTGAACCTAAATTTAAACCTTATGTTGAATCTTGGAGATTTTATAATGAAAATATGGCTTTTATGGTATTAGTACCTATGGATAGATTTCCCATAATGGGATCTAGTACAGCTAGTCACAATCATGATACAGACATCTTTATTTCAGATAGATCTAATTTAGATAAAATTATGAAAATATATGATAATCCGGAGGATCCCCAGGTATTAATTGAAGAAGAAGTATCAGTAGATCCTCCTCAGGAATATGAAGATTATATGCCTTATAATAGTATGTAAAGTAGCATTATTTAGGGATTAAATCAAATTTTATAGGAACTAAAATAAAACAATATTTATTTCAGCAAAATCTCAGCAAAGAGATTAAAAAACATTAATATAGAATAATGTAGAATAAGAAATGAATGCTTTTATAATGGGAAGGATTAAGAGATAATAAAACCAGAAGGGAAAATATAAAAGAGGTTTTTATTATCTCTTAATCAGTAGGTTCGGGGTTCGAGTCCCCGATGGTCTACCATTTCTATGTGTTGATATAACAAGGATTATAGGGAAAGCCCTGTGAGTAAATCACTGGGCTTTTTTCTGTTTTGTAGCCATTTTGTAGCCATGAGTTCCACTTTTACTAATTTTAAGTTTTTTTACAGCTTCTTTTTACATCGTTTGAACTACATGAAAATATATTTTTAGGTATAATTTACATACAATTGAAACTGCTTAATTTAGGAGTAGAAACAGGTGTTACTTTTGATTTTTTAATTACTCTGGTTTATCTTTTGTAATATAAAGTTATAGAAAAGTTTAACTCCATAATCATTTATTACTTATTGGTTTGATTTCTGTGAGATAATTTACTAATATAAAAAGGTATTTTTATTATAATCTATAAAATAATAAATAGAATAATATAAATATTAAAAGGAGAATTATAAAATGGGTAACAACACAATTTTTTATACTCAAATAAGTTCAATTATCATATATGTAGGAACTGTGTTTTTTATTTACCGGTTATATGTTAGATCTAAAGATGCAACTATAGAAACATTAAGAGAAGAAAAAGAATTTTTAAAGACCAAAATAGATGAATTAGAAAAAAATACTCCTGGTAATATTTTAAAAAGGTTTTCAGAAAGAATCAATATATTAGAAAACGAAATTAATAGATTATCTGAAGATAAAGAAAAAAATAAAAAGCTTATTGAAGAAAAAAAAGGACAAATAAAAAAATTAAAAGAAAAACAAGAAGCAATGAAAGAATTATATATTGGGTTGGTTTGCCCGATATGCGAAGCACCACTAACTCAAAAGTCAACTGAAGAGTATTGGGGTAGAGAGGGAATAGAAGGTGTTTATGAAATAGAAGAATATGAATGTGGGACAGTTATAGTAGACGGAGATATATTAGAAAAATGTGATGAATAATTTCTGTTATAATATCTAGTTAATGTTATTTAAATTAAATTGGCCTTTAAAAAATTATAATTAATAACTCACAAAGAACTGAGTTCTTTATATAGAGGAAATTATTAATAATGAGGAATAACCAAATTGACAAATAAACAGAAGTAAAAATGTAAAATTTATAAAGCTTAGTAATTATTAAATAAAGCTTATTTGGAGGAAGGATATTCAGGTTTATTATTGAAGTTAAATATTGAAGAGTTTAATTAATTTCAAAAGCCAAAATATAAGTTGTCAAATATTTTTGTTGAAAAAACTTTAAATATATGAATTATTGTGTTAATATTTATAACACATAAAGTAATTAAAAGGTGATTATCTTAAATAATATTTTATGAGAAAAGTGAATATAGTTATAAATATATAAAAGGATGCTGGAAATACTAGAAATGAATTACCATTACCGGCTAAATATGCCTAATTTTAATTTGATAATAAAATGCAAGGGTGGGATTATGTCAGAAGAAATTACTGGTTATCATGGGACAAATAGTAATAATGTTGAAAGTATAAAACAAAATAATTTTACTTATGAACATGATACTTCTCATTGGCTTGGAGATGGGATATATTTTTTTATAGACGGTATAGGGGAAGAACCGATTAATCTTGCTGCAAAATGGGCTATTGCGGCAGCCTGGAATGATGATAATCAAGAATATAATTATGAAAGATGCTCAGTATTAAAAAGCGATATTAATTTAGAAGGCATAACTATTTTGAATCTTACTGAAGATAAAGGTTTAGATCTATTTAACAAATATCGCAGAAGGTTATTAGACACTTTAAGTTATTATGATTTAAAAGAAGAATATAGTGGTAATCATGGTTTTGAATATGATTTTAAATTATTAGAGCATATAAAAAATAATTCTAGTGTTGGAGTTATTATTTCACATTTATATGTTAAATTTACTAAAGAAAGAAAAGGTTTAGTTAGATCTAGAATACCAAATTGCACAATAATGTCTGTAGATAGTCAAGAAAATATTGATGAACATTCTATAGAAGAGATTTATAAAGGGAGGGTTGATAATGGATAGTTTAGCGGAATTAAAACAAAATGAAAATTTAGATATTAATCCTGATAAGATTGAAGAAGAAATTGATTCATATTTTGATAATGTTTCTAAAGAGGAGTTAATAGATGATCTAAATGAAGTTGGAATTAATGTAAAAGAACAAGAGGCAGAAGATTATAATTCTGAAGTTGAGGTGTATATCTGCAATAAAGATGAGGAATATATATTTGAACAGCTTATAAATAGTGATTTGCAAAAAGATGAGAGTGAAATGGAGTTATTAGCAGCATGAATAAAAAAAATAGCGTTCTTGAATTTAATCATTATTATGTAGATGAATTCATATTTAAGAAAAATGATAATTTTGAAAATAAGGAAAATAAAAAAATTAATGTAGATTTTGATTTTGATTTTGATATTAAAAGAAACCAAAATGATTTTAAAAGAATAGTAACATGCCGTATATTTGATGAAGATTTTGCAGTTAAAAATAAACCTTTTTATTTGAAGATGAAAATTATTGGTTTGTTTACTTTGACTAATTTTGATGAAGAAAATCAAATGCATCAAGAAATAATCAAAAAAAATACTTTAGCTATACTATTTCCTTATATCAGAAGTATTATTAGTCATATGACTATGGAAATGCAAATTGGTCCGGTACAAATGCCACCTATGAATATTA
>JAIPEV010000003.1 GCA_021736965.1 Halanaerobiales bacterium
GAACCTGATTATCAATCTTAGTACCGGCTCCAATTACTGTTGAATCTTGAGTCCCTCGATCTATCGTAACATTTGCACCTATATCCACATCATTATTAATTACAACATTACCTAACTGTGGTATATGATGATGCTTACTTTTGTCACTTACATAACCATAACCTTCAGCTCCAATAACAGATAGAGAGTTTATGGTAACATTGTCTTTGATTTCACAGCCTCTTTCAAGAACAACATTAGAATAAATTAAACAGTTCTTACCGATTTTTACATCTTTGTCAACTACAGTACCAGGAGCAAGAATCGTATTATCACCTATCTTAACATTTTCTCTTATTACTACATTAGAATGAATGCTTACATTTTGTCCTAACTTAACAGAATCTGAAATAGTTGCATTTTTATCAATACCCGGACAGTAATAAGGGGTTTTTTTAAATAGTTGAGCTACTTTTGCATATGCTAAACGTGCATTATTTACATATAAAACATTTTGTATAAGATCTGCATCAAGATCTCTATTAACTAAAACAAGTCCCTTAGCGTTTTTAACAGCTTTATCTATATAACTTTTATTTTCAGCAAAAGTTAGACTATTAATATCATTTTTTTCAACATTAGATACATCTTTTATTTTATGATCAAGATTGAGCTTGCCTTTATAGTCAGCATCTAATAACTTAATAATCTCTTTTATTGTATAAGAAGGTTTTTTTTCATATTCCATTATGAATCTGTACCTTTTTCAATATTTTTCTTTATAAACTGTTCATCAAGTAGTTTTATTACCTTAGATGTTATATCTTGTCCACCGAAATAAGTTTGTTTTTTGTATAAAATAACCGAATAATTTTCTTCTTGGAGAATCTGATCAAGTACTAGTTCAATTTCTGAATTTAATTTTTCTTCAATTTTTTGTTTGTTTTGCATAAACTCCATATATATCTGATTATCTACATCCTCGTCTTCCAACTTTAGATCCTCATACTTACTTTCAATTTGATCTCCTCTTTTTTCAAGTTCGCTTTGAAGCTCTTTAGCTCTTATACTCTCCTCTAAGACGAGATCCATATCAATTATTCCTATCTTTGATTCTTTATTAACACTATCATAATAGATATAAAAGACTAAGCTTAATATTATTATAAAAAGTACTATTGATAACTTTTTGTACATTAAAATACACTCTCCTGATTTTAATCATATTGAGCAACTAATTTATCTACATCATCTTTTACTATTTTTATTATATCCTGCCTTTTTTTGTATAAGGATTCTATTTTTTTTAAAATAACTAATTCCTCTTTGTTTATCTCTTCTTTAAGATTTGTAAGTTTCTTTTGATGAAACTGTTCAAATCTTTGCTTTAACTCTTCTGCTTTTATTTTTATTAAGGCATCACTGCTTTTTATTTCTGTCTCTTTATACTTATTTATTTTCTGATTTTTAATACTTATTAATTTTTCTTTTTCTAATAAGAGTTTAAAACTAACTTGAGCCTTTTTACCATTGATTAACATATTCTTCTCACGCTTGATTACATCCAGCTTTTCTTCATACTCTCTTCTCTTTTTTCCACTTAGTTCAAGAAGTTCTAACTTTAATCTTAAATTAAAAATTTGATTACTATATTCTTTATTTATTTGATTTTTATAATCTTTTAACTCTAAATGATAGTTATTAAGTAAGTTATCTATCGAACTCTCAAACTCTTTATTGATAATATCACTATAGTATTCAATTTTATTATTACTATATGAGACTATTTCATTTTTATAAATTTCTAAAAGATTATCAAGCTCATCTTTTTTTTCTTTTAAAGCTTTATTATACTCTTCGACTAATATTGAATTATTATTTACTAATATTTCATTTGTAAAAATGATATATGATAGAGTATCATTAATTTTTTTATGATATATTTCTTGTTGCTCATTTATTGTTGATTTGAATGGATTAGTAAGATCTTTGATTAGTTGTCTACTTTCTAAATTATCCTCTTGTTTATATTCTGAAAGATTAATACTAACAGATGGAGATTTTACTTCTTTAATTTCAAATAATATTAAATAGGAAATAAAACCGGCAACAATTAATAATACTATTAATAAGCCACTTAAAATTTCCCGAAACATAATACAAACCTCCATCTATTATATATATTCTAATTATAACTCTCTTTTACTTTCTCCAAGACAAGACTTGTAATATCATAGCCACCCTTTAGTATGGTCTCATCTTTTAAAACAACAAGTACTTCTTGATTTTGAGCGACCTGATATGTAGCAGTTTTTATATCTTCAGTTATTTGATCTATTAAAGTTTGTTCTCGATAAGAAAGTTTATTTTGATACTCATTTATTAACTTTTGATGTTCTTTTTTTGGTATGCTCTGAATCTCTGTTTCTAACTCTAACTGTAGTTCTTTAGCATACTCATTTAATTCTTTTTCTGCTTCTTTTTTAGCCGGATGATTATCAAAAATAAACTGGGTATCTAAATATGTGATCTGATTCTTAAATACATTATTGTTTTTATTAGTATTTAAGTTAAAAAGAAAGAAAGCTATAGTTACTACTACGATTATTGTTATTATACTTAATATAAATATCTTATTATTTTTCATTTTAAGGATTCCCCTTAGACTATATTAAAAGGTATTTCCGATACTGAAATGTGGTGTTCCTTTTCCTTCTTGGTCCCAACCATAGTCTAATCTTATCTGACCGATTGGAGTATTTAACCTAACGCCTAGACCGACTCCAACATGTAAATCATGTAGTTTAATTGTATCTCCATTTTCCCAGACATTACCTCCATCAGTAAATACAACACCGGTAAAGTTCTCTGCTACTGGAACCCTATATTCAATTTGGGCTAAAATCATATCATCCCCGGTAAAGGAGTAATTATCATAACCTCTTAAGGTATCAGCACCACCAAGGTTGTATTTCTCAGATGTAGGAAGAAGACCAGTTGAAGTACCAGCCATAAACCTTAAAGCCCAGGCATGATCAACTTTAAAGCCACTATAAAATTTTCTTAAATCTACATTGTATTTATTGAAACTTGCATCACCACCAAGTAAATATCCAGCCTGTTCAGTGGAAATAGAGGCAATTAAACCTGAAGTTGGATTAAATGGATTATTTGTTGTATCTTTATCAGCTTTTAGTGTAATACTTCTAATCTCATTTATTTGATCATCTACATCTTCACTTTGTGAGGTTATTTCTGAATTTTCAAGCTTATATCTAGCTGTCCCTCTCCAGTCTCTGATTAAATCATGGCCAAAAGAAATATTACCACCTGTTACATTTTCAGTGTAGTCTTCTTTATCAGTTTTCCTTTTATATATATTTATACTAAATGAAGTAGGACTTCCTATTAAATATGGCTCATAAAAATTAAGATTATAGTTTGTGTTTTTACCAAATTGATAGTTAAAACCTAGAGTTTGACCATTACCTCCTAGGTTGTTTTCTTTTACCTTTACAAAACCAAACCATCCATCTTTTGAGCCATATCCTCCCCCAAAGTTAAAGTTACCTGTCTTTTTTTCGGTTAAGTTAAATACTACATCAACTTCATTAGAATCTTCACTAATTCTCTTTAACTCCGGATTAATATCTTCAAAATAGTTAAGTCTATAAACCTTCCTGGAAGCTTCTCTAATATCATTTATATTTAATACAGCATCTTTTTGTAATTTGATTTCTCTAAAGATAACATAATCACGAGTCTTTTGATTACCAGATAGTACTATATCGTTAATATGTCCAAGATCGATTTTTAAATTAAGTTCTCCCTCTGGACTAAAGTTAACATCTTCAAAGTTGATTAAGATATATCCATTATTTTCATACTGTGTTACCACATTTTTTAAGCCCTTGTTTAAATTATTTATATTTAGTATCTTGCCTAAATTCACATCTATCCAATCTACTATCTGTTCTTTACTATATACTTCATTACCTTCAATATTAATCTTTTCAAGAACTGGATTTTCATCAACTTCAAATATTAACTGTAATCCTCCCTCATAGTTCCTGAAATTCACAGTTACATCCTGGAAATATCCCATATCATAGACAGCCTGTAGATCCTTTTTTATCTTTTCCTTATTGAAGTTTTCTCCTGGCTCGGTCTGTACAACCGCTAAAATCTCATTAGCAATTACATTTTGATTCCCCTCAACAGCTATATCTGTGATCTTCTGATTTTCTGTTTGAGCATTAACATTAACTGCAAATATTAATGTTATAACAAATACTAATACTACTAAGTTAATTTTTTTAAATTTCATCCTGTGCCTGCCTCCTTAATTTGGATATTAAAAGTTTATTGTAGCTTCAATTGAAAATCTATAGTCATCTTCCCCATACCAGCCACCTTCAAGATTAATATATTTATTAAGATCATATTTGAAAGTAAATTCATCATCTCGCCTTTCCGGACTAAATGTTGCTGTGTATTCTAAATATAGATCTCCTTTAATTCTTTTGCCCATATATACAGTGAGTTCTCTATTCCAGCCTAAATCATAAGTATCTATTTCGAATCGATCGAGAGAAAAGATCTCTCTTAATTTTTTTTCAATAGAACTTATCAAGTCTAATTGGATATTTTCTCCGATTATTCTCATAAATTCAGATTGTATCAATCGACCAGGATCAGAATCTTGTTCACCTGTGAAACCACTTAAACCCCCACGTTTTGTAAGTAAAGCAAGGATTTCATTTTCTGTTAACTCAGGTTGAGAACTAAAACTAATATTCATATTATCACCTGGACCATCAACAAAGATAAATATTCTAGTACCACTTACAATTGTTGATGCATTTGCACTAATCTCTGGGATATTGTCACCAAATCTAGTGAATACTGCAGTTCCATTGTTTAATATAAACTTATTATTATAGTAATCAATAGTACCCTGATTACTTGTTAATCTACCATCTATACTGATCCCTTCTTCTTTGTTGTATACTAACTTAAGATCCCCTCCTCCAACAGTTATATCTATATTTTGATTACGATAGTTAACATTTTCTTTTGGAATAAGTAAAAGATCTAATTTAGGTTGAATTAAAGGTTCAGTTCCACCCTCTGAAGTTGGCCATCTATGTGGTGGAGATACAGAAAAATCATGGGCCTCTATTTTCCCTTTAATTAAGGGCTCTCTTAATCTATTTTTAACTACAACGGTTAGATCAAACTGACCATTGTAATCTCCCTTTTCAATTAATAAGTTCTCTCCAGTCAGTGACAGGTTCCAGAAGTTTTCATTATCTAAATAGTTAATAGTACCTTCAATTAAAAACTTACCATCTCCATATTCACCCTGGCTCTTTTTTAGTTGTACTCTTTTGTTTGCAAATTTTAACTTAGTATTGAAGTTATTAATCGGTTGAATATCTTTAATAAGTAGTTCAGTTAAATTAAAGTCAACTTCTCCAACAATTTCAGGTTGATCTATATTTCCAGAAAAATTTAAACTACCGTCTAAACTACCCTCTATATTTAACAAGCTTTCACTTAATCTATCAAAATTATTTAAGCTGTAGTTATTAAAGGATAAATTTAGATTTAGATTTGCCATTTTTTGAGTATTCAAATTTCCTGTTATAGAAAGAAATTCATCTTGATTTTGAACAATCCTTTGTTCTAGCTCGAACTGTCCATTATTGTATATGATTTCACCTTTCATACTTTGTAGTAATATATCATTAATCTCTAAGTTTTCAATATCTGTATGAACTATTAATCTATAGTCATCTCTTTGCCCTTTGACTGTACCAGAAACATTTAAAGTACCATTGTAACTGAATCCAGGCTTATAAGAATCAGGGAACTTTAAAGAAGCTAAAGATATGCTTTCACCACTGAAAGTTAAGTCAATGGTATCTCCAACTACACCATTAATATCAATAATTCTTTTTGAATCCTGGATTACAGATAAGCTTATCTCTGTAATCGGTTTACCTAAATTACCATTTACCTTAACATTCCCATTAAAAGTATAGTCAAGTCTAAATGGTAGTTCAATACCTCCTAATGCAAATAATGTTTCTAAATCACCCTGGTTTGTATTAATTAAAAGATCTAGTTTTCTATCTTTGCTTACATTATCTACAGTCCCTATCATATTATAAGAATAAGAATTTTTTAAAAGTTTTAACTCCTTTATATCTATCTTATCATCTTGATAAGTAAGATGACCAGTTAATTTTTTGGATTTAAAATCATTTAAACTAAAATCTTCTGAAATAAAATTAAGTTCTAACTCTGGATCTGTAAAACTTCCTTTGATATTACCCTCCATTTCAAAGAGACCATTTAAGTTTTTAGCTATTTGAAACTCACTTATATCAAAGTTATTAATTTTAAAGTTTAAATCAAAAACCTGATCTAAATAAGTACCACTCATCAGTAGATGAAAGTCATCTCTTATCACTAAAGAATCATCTAGACTGATCTGGTTATCTCCATATATCCATCTAATATTAAGCTCAGATCTATTAAGACTGTATCTGTTTTCCATTATTTTGATTTCAGTATCATTAGAAACTAATCTAATATCAAGTATTGGTTCAACTAATTTTCCCTTAATATTTATTGTAGCACTTAAAAATCCATATAATGGAAAGTCTAAGTTCGATACTGTCTTGATCTGTTTATAATTAATTTTATTGGTTTCAAGTTTGAAACTAACAGAACTTTGAGTAATATTATCAAAGCCTGTATCTATTAAAATACTGCCCTGACCAGTCAGATTTGCTTGATTAGAGGATATAGTTAAGCTCTTTATACTTAAATTTTTATTTTTATAGCTAAAATCAAAATTTATCTTTTCAAAATTGTTTTCCTGATAGTAAATTTGGCCATCTTTAACTTCCCCCTTGATCACTGGCTGACTTAAACTACCCTTTATTATACTATTATAACTGATATTACCTCCTATTTCTATTTTTTGATCATAGTCTTTTAGTATTGATAGATCTAGATTTGAGGCATAACTTTTAAAGTCAAGGTTATCATCCTTAAGATCATAACGTCCTTCAATATTTAAAAAGTTACCATTGATCTTTACTTTACCTTGATTTATATAAAGCTCATCTTCAAAATATAAGAAATTAGATTTAATTTGACTAATCTTATAATCACTTAATAGGTTATCTTCTCCCGGTCTAAATACGAGCTCAAACTTATATATACCCTTTTTAAGTGAATCTAATGGTCCACTTGCATCCAAGTTAAAAGATAACTTACCATTAACAAAGTTATTTAGTCTAGATTGGTTGATATAGTCTCTAACTATTTTAATATCTTGATAGTGATCTAAATATATTTCTTCTGCAGCTAACTTTAAACTATAATTGCTTCCCTTTAAACTATAAAAACCTGAAAGATCTATAGTACCAGACTGTTCAGTATTAAAGTTCAACTTATCAATATAGATCCTGCTATTTAAATATCTTGCTTTAATAGAGAGATCATAAAAAGAATGGTTTTTTATATTAAGTTGATTAAAGTTAGCGCTAATGATCAAATCTTGTTCACTTGAATTACCACTTAAATTAAACTTAAGCTCACCCTGAGTATCAAATTCTTGGTCAATTTTTTCTTCAAAATAAGAGTTGACTAACTCATTATTTAAATAAAAGTTATTGCTACTAATTTGTGCCTTATAGTTATTATTATTTAGATTATAATATCCATCAACACTAAAAAGAGAATCATTAATATTAATATTTGCACTGCTTATTAATACTATATTCTCATTATTAAGCTCAAGATGTGCATCTTCAATTAAAATACTCTGCTTAATATTTGAATTAGATTTGATTAAAGATGTATTAATATTTTTAAGATCTATATAGGCATTATAACTATCTATTTTTTCTTGAGTTCCTTTGATATTCAACTTTAAACTTGCAGTACCTGTTAGTTGGTCAACTTTAAAATCTGCTAACAGATCTTTGAATTCAGATTTATTAAATAAGTTATAGTAGCCCTCTAATTCAAAATCCTGGTTTTTTAAATAAAGCTGCCAGTTCTTATCTTCATATATTCCAGTAAGTTTTAAGTTTTTTGTGTCGATATTTTCAAAGTCAAATTGATTAAGCTTGCCTTTAATAAAAAATCCTTTTTTAAGATCAAATTTTATATTTTTATTAATATTATCAATACTGATCTCAAGATTCAAATTATTGACCTCAAAATCATTATTGTTATTATTTATCCTTACTTTTCCCTCATCTATTTTAAAGTATATTTGATCAAAAAGTAAAAATATTTGATCTTCAATTTCATGATAAGCAATTCTTTTTTGATTTGAATCTGATTTTTTTAACCTATAGTTTATAATCGGCTGATCTAACTCAATAGATCTTATAATTTTTGCAATCTGATCCCTATTATTGATGTAATCAAACAAAGAATAACCAAGATAAACCTGAGGGACTTTTAAATCAAAGTCTTTACCCTTTATTTCTAAGTTATTAACCGTTATCTTATTTAATGGCCAGATTGAAACAGATTCATATTTAATTTCAAGATTTGCTGTATCTTCAATAAGTGAAATCAATATAGTCTCAGGATCTAATTGAATATTCGCATAGTAGAAAAACCCAGCAGCTATAATCAATATTAAAATTATTATAATTATTAAGTGTCTATATTTCATCCTTTACCTCCAGCCTCTTAAATATAAAACCCTGAAGCATCAAACCCCAGGGTTATCATAACTACTTTAGCGTATCTGCTGGATTATTGTTAACTTTATCATCTGTTGGTAAGTTTTTTACCTCAAAATCCAGGGTCAAGCTACCTTCTAATACATAGTCAGTATCTACCTGGCTTTTTATCTCCGGTTCTTTTTCATCATCATCTTGAGATAATTTATTGTCCTCTGATTTTATTTCACTTTCATTGTTAATATCCTGTTCTTCTGCTTTTTGATTACTATCCATTTCCTGGTTTTTAGGAATAAAAGAAGGATAAACCTGTAATGTTAGTTCATTATTTTTAGGTCCATCTAGATAGGCTTCAATCATCTCTTCAAAACTCTTATATCCATCAATTACTGTATAGTTTAAATCATTACCATTATCTTCTTCAGTCTGCCTTCTATTTGGAAGTCCACTATAACCACCACTTATTGCTAAGGTTGCCCTTCCAATATTAATATCCTTTGGAATCTCAATAGTAACTTCTTTAGTTACCATTTGATCCCGATAAGGCCGTAATACAACATTGACCTTCATTAAACTACCTGGATAAACTTGTTCATTTAAAACTTCTGCTTTTTGAATTAAAGCAATATTATCAGATTTGTAAACATCTATGTCAATTTTAATGTCATATATATTTATTTTTTTAAAAGGATTCCTTGTTATTAAATCAGCCACTTGATAAAAATCATATAGTGAAGAAACAGCTATATCATTACTGCTATAGTACATATTTTCTTTATTAATTTCACCATCAGGTAAGTTACTTCCCATTATCTTTATATTAACCTTTGATGTACCATTACCAATCCTATCGATAGTAGAGTCTATTGACTGTAATATTATTGAAGATCCTAACTCACGTAACATCTGTTCATCATCAATTATTTGAACTCTTACTTTTTTTGATACATTCCTACTTCGGTCACTCACATCAACTGTAATTGGTATTATACTCGGGTATTTTTTCAACCTTCCTAAAATACCTGAAAACCTATCAGCTTCAATAACTCCAAGTAACTGATCTAAAACACTGCCAACTTTAAAAGGTTGTTTATTACTTGGTATTATCCCATCAATATAAGCACCACTAAAAAGATAGTTGGAATTACCCTTATTCATAAAGGGATGACCAAAGGCATAAACCAATTCATTATCGAGATAAGTAACAGTTCCAATTGAAGCAACACTTATATCTCCGCGAACAAGTTGGACTGCTATTGCACTACCTGGCTTTAGACTAAAATTTTTTACAGTTTTTTGGGCATCACTTAAACCAGCTATAAATCTATTTTTAGGTATGTTCAACCCATCACTCAATCTATCTAATGCCCTGTCATTTAACCCAGCCACCATTATTGGAGTATTTGCAGCTATTAATTTATCATCTAATGAATAATCAGAGTCTGAAAGATTGAACATCTCTAAAATTGGAGTAACTAATGCATACTTATGATCGGCATCCTGCCATTTATAACTTATCGCACCAACAAGTTTGTCATCTATATAGACTGGACTACCACTCATTCCAGAGGCAATACCTCCTGCATTTTTTAATTTTTGACCAGAACCCTTAATTAGGATAAGTTTTGAATCAAAGTTTTGTCCTTGCACTATATCAATAACCTCTATATTAAATTTTTCAACTTCTATACCTTTAAATACAGTTTTGGCATAACCTGTTTGACCAGGAGAAATATCTTCTAAAAGCATTATCTCACTTTCCGCATTTATTATTCCTCCAAAAGATAATAGAAGGATCAATAGTGAAATAAAAAAATACTTAATATATTTATTCAAATTATCAAATCCTCCCTTTATTTGTTAATTCAAAATATCACTGGAAGTTAAAACTTCTTTTAACCTATCTATTTCTTCTAAAGCCATGCCTGTACCTTCTGCAACACAATAAAGCGGTGAACCAGCTGTAGATACAGGTATCTTAGTCTCTTTTGCTAACAATGTATCTAATCCATGCAGAAGTGATCCTCCTCCTGATAAAATAATACCTCGATCCATAATATCTGATGAAAGTTCAGGTGGGGTCTGTTCTAATACATGTCTAACACTTTCAATTATAGTTGTAATACTCTCCTTAAAAGCTTCAACAGTTTCTGAAGAAGTAATTGTTAAATTTTTAGGTAAACCTTTCATCAAGTCTCTACCTCTCAATTCATATTCTTTACTTTCTCCATCTATCCAGGCAGAACCTATTTCTATTTTTATTTCTTCTGCTGTTCTTTCTCCTATTACCATATTGTATTTATCTCTAATATACCTCACTAGAGCATCATCAAATTTATCTCCACCAATCCTAAGTGACTCACTTACCACAATTCCACCCATTGAAATTACAGCTATTTCAGTTGTGCCACCTCCGATATCTATAATCATACTACCACTAGGATCTTCAACAGGAAGACCTGCACCAATAGCTGCCGCAATTGGTTCTTCAATTAAGTAGGTCTCGCGTGAACCTACCTGCTTGGCTGCTTCCATTACTGCTCTTTTTTCAACCCCCGTGATCCCCTCAGGAACACAGATCATAATAGTAGGTCTAAAGAAAAACTTTCTTTTTACAACCTTAGAAATGAAATATTTTAACATAAGTTCAGTTACCTCAAAATCAGCAATAACACCATCTTTTAGAGGTCTTATTGCGACAATATTTCCAGGTGTTCTGCCTAACATATCTCTTGCTTCTTTTCCTACTGCTAAAACCTTGTCATTATTTTTATCTATTGCTACAACTGAGGGTTCTTGTATAACAATTCCTTTTCCTTTTTCATAAATTAAAACATTTGCAGTCCCTAGATCAATACCTATTTTTTTAGATAATCCCATATAAAATTTACCTCCCACTTTACCTTTTAAAACTTATATAAATATTTAAATAATACCGAAGTAATCTCCTGTTTATATAATTGGAATATAAACTAAAAGCATAATATTAATATCTTTAGTCAATAATTTAAAAAATTAAACCCTGGAATAAGGATCCAGGATTTTTAAAGAATTGCATTTATTTCACTCTCTTTATATCTGCTCCCAGACTGGCTAATTTCTTTTCTATTCCTTCATATCCTCTTTCTACATGATGGATCTTACTCACCTTAGACTTACCATCACTGACCAGGCCGGCTAAAATTAGTGCTGCACCAGCTCTTAGGTCAGTCACTGTAACTTCTGCCCCTGATAAAAAACTAGGCCTTATTAAAGCACTGTGTCCATCAATCGTTATATCAGCTCCCATTCTCTTTAGTTCATCTACATGCATAAATCTATTTTCCCAAACAGTCTCCTTAACTATACTAGTACCCTTAGTTTGAGTTAATAGAACCATCATCTGGGACTGCAAATCAGTTGGAAATCCTGGATAAGGTAATGTTTTTACATCTACTGACTTAAGTTTACCATTTTTTATTACTCTTACCCCTGAAATATCTTCTTCGATCTCAATTCCCATCTCATGCATCTTTGCAATCAATGATTTTATATGTTCAGTAAGCACATTTTTAACAAAAACATCTCCACCAGTAATAGCAGCAGCAATCATATAGGTTCCAGCTTCTATCCTATCTGGTATTATTCTATGTTCTTTACCTTCAAGCTTATCTACCCCTTCTATCTTGATTATATCAGTACCAACTCCTTTAATATTAGCTCCCATCACAGTTAGAAAGTTGGCAAGATCAACCAGTTCTGGCTCTCTGGCTGCATTTTCAATTACAGTCTTACCTTCTGCTAAACTAGCAGCAAACATAATATTAATTGTAGCACCAACACTTGGGTAATCTAAATATATTTTATCCCCAACTAATTTATCTGCTTTTACTTCAACTATTCCATGATTTAAAGAAACATCAGCTCCAAGAGCTTTAAATCCTTTAAGATGTAAATCAATAGGTCTGTTACCTATACTACATCCACCAGGTAAAGATGTTCTAGCTTCACCATATTTAGCTAACATAACTCCTAATATATAATATGAAGCCCTAAGCTTTTTGGCTAGTTCTTTATCTGTTTCAAAACTATTAATACCTACAGGATCTATTTCTACAAGATGATTACTTCGTTTAACATTAGCACCCATCTTTTTAATAATTTCACATAAGTTTGTAACATCTCTTAAATCTGGAATATCTCTTAAAACACTTGGAGAATCTGCTAGTAAGGTAGCAGCTAGAATCGGTAAAGCAGCATTTTTGGCACCATTTATTTTTATTTCACCCTTTAGAGTATTACCTCCATTAATTACAAATTTGGCCAATTGATCTGCTCCTTTCGTCTCAAATAAGTCTCTATATATTAAGTTCTATATACTCTTTAAAAAACCTTTATACATATACTTTACATTCTTAGTAAGAATATCATATTTTCTATACTTTTTCAATAGGATCAAAAAGTTATAAAAGCGATAAATAACTTGTAAAATACTCTAATAAAAAAGTCCCTCTATATCTTAAGGGACTTTAAAGTATCTATATATTAATAATAGTCACTATGATGTTTTTCAGCAGTTTTTATCCGAGCTAAGGCTCTTTCTAAAGCACCCTCAGCTCTAGCATTATCGAGTTTATTGTTTTTTTCTTCCAATCTTCTTTTAGCTCTTTTTTTAGCTTCCTTTGCTCTCTCTAGATTAATTTCATCTGGTAACTCAGCCGTTCTAGCAACAATATTCACCTGATCAGGTTTCACATCCATTATTCCTTCACTAACTGAGATAAACCTCTCATTGTTTTCATTTACAATCCTAATTACACCTGTCTTTAAGGCAGTAATCAAAGGAGCATGGTTTGGTAAAATACCAATTAGTCCATCTACTGCAGGAGCCTCAAGTACGTCAATTTTTTCTTTAAAGACTACCCGTTTTGGGGTGATAATTTTTAATAAAATCTTATTTTTAGGTGCCATTATTATTCACCTTTTTTCTCTTCGGTCTTCTTTTTATTTTCTTCTTGTTCTTTTTTTATTTTTTCACCTTTATCTACTGCATCATCAATTGTTCCAACCATATAAAAAGCTTCTTCAGGTAGATCATCATGTTTACCATTAATTATCTCTTTAAAACCTCTAATTGTATCATTTAAATCTACATAAACACCTTTTTGACCGGTAAACTGTTCTGCAACAAAGAAAGGTTGTGACAAAAATCTTTCAATTCTTCTGGCTCGGTTGACAATAATTTTGTCTTCTTCCGATAGTTCATCCATACCTAAAATAGCTATAATATCTTGTAGATCCTTATATTGTTGCAAGATCTCCTGTACATCTCTTGCCACTTTATAATGTTCTTCACCTATTATTCTTGGGTCAAGAATCTTTGAAGAGGAATCAAGTGGATCCACAGCCGGATATATCCCTTTTTCAACGATCTGCCTTGATAGAACAGTTGTTGCATCAAGGTGAGCAAATGTTGTAGCTGGGGCAGGATCAGTTAGATCATCTGCAGGTACATATATTGCCTGTACAGATGTGATCGATCCTTTTTTTGTAGATGTAATCCTTTCTTGTAATGAACCAACATCATAAGCTAGGGTTGGTTGATAACCCACCGCAGATGGCATTCTACCTAATAAAGCAGAAACCTCTGAACCCGCCTGAATAAAGCGGAATATGTTGTCAATAAATAATAAAACATCCTGGCCCATCTCATCTCTGAAATATTCAGCCATTGTTAGTCCGGTCAATCCAACTCTCATTCTTGCTCCTGGTGGTTCATTCATCTGACCAAAAACCAAAGCAACTTTATCTAAAATATCGGCTTCTTGAAATTCAAGCCAGAGGTCATTTCCTTCCCTGGTCCTTTCTCCAACTCCAGAAAATACTGAATAACCACCGTGTTCTATAGCTATATTATTAATCAGTTCCTGAATTAATACAGTTTTGCCTACTCCTGCTCCCCCAAATAATCCAACCTTACCACCACGGGTATAAGGAGCAAGTAAATCAACTACTTTTATACCTGTTTCAAATATCTCGGTTGATGTTTGCTGATCTTCATAACCTGGCGCCTCTCTATGAATAGGAAGCGTTTTTTCAGCTTTAATTTCACCTTTTTTATCGATCGTATCACCTAAGACATTAAAGAGTCTGCCCAGGACCTGTTCCCCGACAGGAACGGTTATTGGGCCACTAGTATCAAATGCTTTCATTCCTCTAACTAAACCATCTGTTGAATCCATCGCAACACACCGAACCCTATTATCTCCTAACTGTTGCATGGTTTCAATAACTAAAATATCTTCTTCTTTTTCATCCTTTATTATTTTTACCGCATTATATATCTCAGGTAGTTCTCCCTCTGGAAACTCTACATCAACAACCGGTCCGATAACCTGGACCACTTTACCTATATTTTGGTTATCACTCACAAAAACTCCTCCTTTATTTCAATGCTTCAGCTCCGCCAACTATTTCAGTAATCTCTTTTGTAATAGATGCCTGACGGGCCCTGTTATATGATAATGTTAAATCATCAATCATCTCATTTGCATTTTCAGTAGCAGCATCCATTGCAGTCATTCTCGAACCAAACTCACTAGCTTTCGATTCTAACAGAATCGAATATAATGAATTATGAACATACTTAGGTAAAATTATATCTAAAATGTAGTTAGGAGAAGGCTCATAGATATAATCTACATGTTCCTCACTACTTGATTCACCCTTTTGAATCAACTCTTGATCTATCTCTTCTGCATCAATTGGCAAAAGCGAAATATTTCTTAACTGTTGATTAATTGCAGATTCAAAATGAGTGTATATTATATTTACTTGATTAAACTTAGTTCCTTTAAACATTTCTATGATCTCTTCACTAATTTGACGAGCAAAGTTCAAACTAGGATAATCATCTATTTGTTCATAATCTTTAATAATTTTATATTCTCTTCTTTTTAAATAGTCACGGGCTTTACTGCCCAGTGCAAAGATTTCTGTATCTGGATTCTTTTTTAAAAAAGCCTCAGCCTCTTCTGTTATTCGCGTATTATATGCCCCACATAAACCTCGATCTGCACTAATAATTATTAATAATTTCTTATCACCCTCAGAAGGATGTAATAAAGGGTGATTTTCTTTTAGATCAGTGTACTTATATACATCTGACAGTATCTTCCTTGTCATCGTAAAAAAAGGTTTTGCTGCTCTGGCCTTTTTCTGAGAGTTTTGTAACTTTGCAGCAGAAACCATTTTCATTGCTCTTGTTATTTTTTGAGTATTCTTGACACTACCAATCCGACGCTTAATATCTCGCATCGTTTCCATATAGATTCACCTCAATTCAATAAGGGTTAAACTAAAATATATTCTTAAATTTCTTTTTCTTTTATTTATTAGTTACTTTCAACTAAACTTTCACTTTTTACTTCAAATAGCTCTTTAAACTCTTTAATAGTAGAAACTAAATCTTTTTCAATTTCATCTATTAGTTTGCCTTCTTCTTTAATATTACTAAACAGTTTTTTATTATTATTCTCAATATACTTTAACAGATCTTCTTCAAATCTTTCTATATTATCAATTGGAATATCATCCATAAGACCTCTTACAACACCATAGATAATAACAATCTGCTTTTCAATAGGCATTGGAGAATATTGAGGTTGTTTAAGAGCCTCAACAATTCTTTCACCTCTAGCCAGTTTGTTTTGAGTTGATTCATCTAAATCAGAACCAAACTGAGAAAAAGCTTCTAGTTCTCTATACTGTGAGAGATCTAATCTTAATGTACCAGCTATATCTTTCATAGCTTTAATCTGAGCATTACCACCAACCCTAGATACAGAAATACCTACATTTACAGCTGGTCTTACACCAGAAAAGAACAGCTCACTTTCTAGATAAATCTGTCCATCTGTAATAGAAATTACATTTGTTGGAATATATGCAGATACATCACCAGCCTGGGTTTCAATAATAGGTAAGGCAGTTAATGAACCTCCACCTTCTTCATCACTGAGTTTAGCTGCTCTTTCTAATAAACGTGAATGTAAGTAAAAAACATCACCTGGATATGCTTCTCGTCCAGGAGGTCTTCTCAAAAGAAGAGACATCGCGCGATAAGCAACAGCATGTTTAGAAAGGTCATCATAGACCACTAATACATCTTTGTTTTGTTCATACATAAAATGCTCACCCATTGCACATCCTGAATAAGGAGCAAGATATCTAATAGGGGCTGGTCTAGAAGCCGATGCAGATATTATTATTGTATACTCCAGCGCACCTCTTTCTTTTAATTCTTCTGTTATTTGTGCAACTGTAGATTCTTTTTGTCCGATTGCTACATAGATACATATTACATCTTCATCTTTTTGATTGATAATTGTATCAACTGCAATCGCAGTTTTACCGGTCTGACGATCACCGATAATTAGCTCTCTTTGTCCTCTTCCGATTGGAACCATTGAGTCAATTGCTTTTAAACCAGTCTGTAGTGGTACTTTAACAGGTTGTGTTTCAATTACACCTGGAGCTTTTTTCTCTACAGGCCTTGTTTTATCTGTTTTTATCTCGCCTTTGCCATCAATTGGTTGACCAAGAGGATTAACAACACGCCCAAGAAGTTCTTCGCCAACAGGAACCTCTACTACATTTCCAGTCCTTTTGACTATATCTCCTTCACTAACTTTTGTTTCATCACCTAAAAGAACAACACCAATATTGTCTTCTTCTAAGTTTAAGGCCATGCCATAAACACCATTAGGAAACTCTAATAATTCATTTGATTTTGCATCTTCTAATCCATAAACATGTGCAATACCATCTCCAACATCGAGTACGGTTCCTACCCCAATTGACTCTATTTTTTTATCATAATTTTCAATTTCTTTTTTTATTATCGAACTTATTTCTTCTGGTCTAAGTTCCATATCTAATTACACCCCTATCTCCTGTAATGGAATTTTCTTTATTTTATCTTCAAGGGATTCTAACTTGCTTTTAATACTTCCATCAATTAAATAATCTCCTACCTTAACAATCATCCCACCTACTATATTAGGATCACATCTTTCTTCAATCTCAAACTTTTTATCGATATGTTCTTTAAGTTTTGATTTCAGTTTTTCTCTAATCTCTTCAGTGATTTCAATTGCTGTCGTAATTTGAACTGTAATAACATTTTCATGTTTATTTACAAGTTTTTTAAATTCTTTAATAATTAACTCTATAAAGTAAATCCTTCTTTTATCTATTAAAAGCATAATAAACTTATACAGTTCTTTGGATATTTTACCCTCGAATATCTTTTTAAAAACTTTCTTTTTTTCCTCAGATAGTATTCTTTGATGAAAAAAAACATTCTTTAGTTCTTGATTATCTACTAGAACTTGCCAGAACTCTTTGAGTTCTTTAAATAGTTCATATAAATTATCATCTTCAATCCCTATCTCATAAAGAGCTTTACTGTACTGTCGGGCAATTTCGTTTTTCTTCATTGAACATCACCTAACTTCTTTTTATCAATCTTATCTATATACTCACTCATTAAATCCTCATGTTTTCTTTTATCAATTTCTTGTCCAATCATCTTAGCTGCTGCCATTAAGGTCACTTCTGTAAATTGATCACGAATTTCTTTTCTAGCTTTAACCTTGGCTTGTTTAATCTCTTGTAGTTTATCTATTTCAATTTTATTTGCTTTTTCTTTTGCTTGGTTAATGATCTCTTTGGCTCTTTCACGAGCTCTTTGTTCAGCCTTATCAATTATATCTGATGACTTATCCTGGGCTCTTTTAAGCTCAGCTTTATACTCTTCTTTTAGTTCTATGGCTTCTTGATGTCGCTCTTCTGCCTCATTAATCTCACTTTTTATCATATTTTCTCTTTTATCAAGTATTTCTTTTATAGGACCATATAAATATCTTTTTAGTAACCATAAAAGTACTAAAAAGTTTATTACCTGCCATAGTAATGTCGTATTAATCTCAACCAAAGTTCTTCACCTCCCGGAAATAAAAAAAATATTAAAAATGGGAAAATTTTTATACAATATAAATAAAAATTAATAAATGCCAAAAGGAGAGGGAAGTATTTCCCCTCTCATTTTAAAATTATATAGTAAATATCAATACAATCGCAATAACTAGGGAATATATACCGGTTGATTCTGCAACAGCTTGACCTAAAAGCATAGTAGTAATAATATTACCTCTTGCCTCCGGATCACGAGCAACAGATTCTACAGCTTTACCTGCAGCATACCCCTGTCCAATACCAGGACCAATACCTGCTATCATCGCAAAACCAGCCCCTAATAAGGCTGCTGCTCTAATGATAGTTTCAACAACTTCTGGTGAAAATTCTACCATCTTTAATCTCCCCCTTTCTCGGATTTATCACTCTTAAAATTTTTATACTTCTTTAATTTTTTATTTAATCCTCCTCTTGCCAGATCAATAATACTCCAGCCAATCACAGTAAATTTAATCATAAATAAACCTAGAGCAGCTGCTAAAAAGTTCAAAGAAGGATTTAATCTTGCAACTAAAAGTACAATAAAGTAAATAATATACTCAATAAAGTATCTATTTCTAATAAAGGTTTCTGCTTTTTTTTCTTCCATATCAAGAGCTCTCTCAATATTAAGCACTCTTAACCTTAATATGAAGGTACTGATAACCAAACCAAAAACAAAACCTAAAAGAGATTCAAACTCTCCAGAAATTAAAGCATAAAAAATTGGGATGATTGATATTATATATGTCCTCTTTAAGATCTCAATTTGAATCCGGTCTGGATTATTTAAATAATTCATAATTTAAACCCCAAAATTTTATATTTGTTTAAGTAAAAACCAAATAAATAGCAATTACAAGAGAATAAATTCCTGTAGAACCCGAAATAATCTGACCTAAAAGCATTGTTGTAATGATTGCTCCTCTGGCTTCAGGCTGTCTCCTTACAGCAGAAGTAGCTTTACCAGCTGCAAACCCCATTCCGATACCTGGACCTACACCGGCAATCAATGCTAAACCAGCAGCAATAACAGATACACTCCTTATAATTGTTTCTATAAGTTCGGGTGAAAACTCTATCATAAAATTTCCTCCTAACATCTAATAGATAAACCTAAGATTTAGCAACAGAGATATATGCAATAGCAACCATACCAAAGATCAAGGCTTGAATTAATCCTATAAAAAAATCAAACCAGGCATGTAACGGTACCGGTACTAGTCCGGGAGCTGCTTGGTAAATTAATGTTATAATAATACCTCCACCCACAATATTTCCAAATAGCCTAAATGAATGGGATATCGGTTTAGCAAGTTCACCTACAATATTTAAAGGTAGTAAAAATATCACAGGTTGACCAAAACTTTTTATATAACCCCAAATTCCCTTTTCTCTCATTCCTTCAAAATGACTAACTAAAAATACTACTAAAGCTAGTCCTAATGTGGTGTTTAAATCTCCTGTTGGACTCGGTACACCAGGAAGTAAACCGATTAAATTACTAAAGCCCACATAGATAAAAATCGTTGCAATAAAAGGTAAAAACTTCCAGCCTTCACCTGGAATCATTGGCTCAATCTGATCATATATAGCAGTGATAAATAGTTCAGCAATATTTTGTTTTCCTTCAGGCCTAACCTTTAGTTTATTAGTTACATATAGGGCTAATATAATAATAATTAAAACTGAAACCCAACCAACAATTAAGGTATCAGTTATAGGTAAGTATGATTTTTTGAATAGATAAGTTACTATCTTTGGACCGGGATTCATCGTAAAGTCCCCTTTCTATAAGGTTAGTTTTCATTTTGATCCTTTATTATACTTTCGATAATTTTATAATCAGAGTAAAAGCCTGATCCAACACCTACTAAAAGTCCAACTATCTTAAATAAATAGTTAAAATCTAACCATTGATCAAACTTTAGTCCAATAAAAAAACCTAAACCAATATTTACTAATATCACAATACCAAGTTGTGTTAAAAGACCCATTGTTCTTAATATTTTATGCCAGTCTTCTTTTTTCATATCTAAAACACCTGGCCTTCAGTCAACCTAACTTTATAAATAATAATTATATCATAGCTAATTTTTAATATTTAATTGTTGAAGGTCAGAACATAGGTTACACTCTTTTAATGGTTTATAGGGTTCAGAACTTGGGTTACAGAAATAACTAGTTATTTCGCCATTTTAATGGTTATTAAAGTTCATAACATAGGTTACAGTTTAATCAACTGGTAACCTATAAGGTATTGTAAAAAGACTTTTCCATTGACTATCATATATTCTAATCATGTGTGAATCAGTGCAAATGGTAGCTACCACATACTCATATTTTAAAGTCTTTGGCATCTTAAAAGTTTCTCCAAAAATATTTAATTTTAAATCACTTCTGATCAATCTAATAATATGGATGTAACCATCTTTAATAGGCATATCAGTTGGTATTTTATAATCATTTTTAAAGAATTCTTTAGTTAATCGGTCCCTTTTAAATACTTCATTAGGTGTTTTACCACCCAGGGGACTATAGCGGTAATTATTATTATGATATTCAATAAATTCATCAGAATCTTTGCAGAATTGATTAAAGTTTTCAAAATTTACTTTACGAAAGAAGTTTTTATCTAGTGTATCGTTAAACTTTTCTATATAACCATTTCTCCAGGGTTCACTAATAGGAATAAAAATAGGTTGAATACCATTATGTAAACACCATCTAATAACAATACCAAATGAACGTGGATAACGAGTGCTGCCCCGAAATGATAAGGCATTATCGAACTGAATATAATCTGGTTCCCCGAGTTGTTTGCAGGCTTTTATAATACCTGTAAGGGCTTCTTCACCGCGTTTATAGCGGTTGGGATTTATTTGGACCCGTCTAGTATAGACATCCATAATATTAAAGCTATAGAAACGTCCATCTCCTGTTATATATCTTGGCCCCCAAAAATCAACTTGATGAACTATATTAGGGCCGCATATTGGCAAAGTAGGATAAGGAGTTCCTTTTTTCTGATATTTAGTTTTCTTTACAATCAATTTATTTCTTTTAATAATTCGCTTTATGGTAGATAGTGAAGGAGGATCAACTCCTAAACGTTTTAATTCCCAATGAATTGTTTGAGGTCCAATACGAGCATATTTTTCTTCCATAAGTTCTTTACGTATTTTGATTACTAATTTTTCTAGATCTTCATTAATTTTAGTAGGATGCTTAGGAGCTCGAGAGAGATCTTTAAACCAGTTTTTATTACCATTATCATAACGTTTTTTCCATTTATAAAACCATTTTCTACTTTTGTTTAAATTATTACAGATTGAACTTACCTTTTTGCCAGAAACATATAGTTGAATAGCTTTAATTCTTTTTTGTTCTAACTCAGTCATCTAAATCACCTCTAATAGTGATTTAGACATCAATAAAATGTTACCTATGTGTTGAGCCTTTTTAGCATTAAGAATTAAGAAAAGTGTAACCTATGTGTTGACCCTAAACTGTAACCTATGTTCTGAACCTTATCA